>JAHEIJ010000272.1 GCA_024639445.1 Gammaproteobacteria bacterium | reverse complement strand
CAACCTGGCTGTGGTAGCGGATCTGATCATTCGTTCGGCCATGGCCCGTAAGGAAAGCCGGGGTCTGCATTACACCCTGGATTATCCCGAACTCGATAGCTCAAAACCTCCAAGCAACACTATTCTGACACCGGATAATTACACCTCGACTTCATCCGTGGCCTCCGCCAACCGGGCCTGACGCAAGCGGACCCGCAGTCGGCGAAAGCTTTGGCGATCCAGCATATCCGGCAGAAGTACCAGCGTACGCCGCCCACCCAGTTGAAGCTGCAAGCGCAAAATCACCAGCCAGGTGGATTCAAAAGAGTCCGGCAGTAACTGCCCAACAATTTCGGTCGAATCGTTACACCACAGAGTCCAGTCATCATCAGCTTCCCACACCAGCCGATAAATGCGTGTCGGTTCGTGCTCGCGTGTCCTAAGCCATTGTCGGATGAAACTGATCACGATAACCACAGCGATACCAACACGAAATGGCGTAGGCAGGTTCAATGGTGCAGCGACCACCACCAGGGCAAGGGCATGGATAACAACTATATATAGAGTTAGATAACGGGAAACGCCGGGCTCAAGGACCAGCGGACTCGCGTATGCAGCGTGCGACATAAGCAACATCCTTGTCGATGGGAATGGTGCGACCCATCAAATATTCCAGTAAAAGTTGATCCGGGGTTTGTAACAGGATTTCAAAAGCCTTCTGTTGTTGTTCCGACAGATCATCATAGGCTTTGTCCATAAAGGCCTGCAGCATGGCATCCAGTTCCAGCATGCCGCGACGACACTGCCATAACAAGCGGGACCGTTGTGCTGCATGATTCTGATTCACGTTAGTGACAAGCACCCTAGACCATGTCCTTGACCATCATTTTCTTGATGCTGTTGATCGCCGCGGTGGGGTTAAGTCCCTTGGGACAAACATTGACGCAATTCATAATGGTATGACAGCGAAATAATTTATACGGCCCTTCCAGATCTTCAAGCCGTTCCGCCGTAGCCTGATCCCGACTGTCCGCCAGAAAACGGTAGGACTGTAGCAGTGCGGCCGGTCCACGGAATTTTTCGGGGTTCCACCAGAAGGAGGGACAGGTGGTGCTACAACACCCACAGAGAATACACTCATACAAACCGTCAAGTTTTTCCCGTTCCTTGGGTGACTGCAGGTATTCCACTTCCGGTTCCGGATCATTGACAATCAGATACGGTTTCACCGCCCGGTAATGGGCAAAGAATTGATCCATATCGACAACCAGATCGCGTATCACCGGCATGCCCGGCACCGGACGCACCTCGATGGGTTCTTTCAGGGAACTCACCGGGATTAGACAAGCCAGACCATTTGTGCCATTGATATTCATGGCATCGGAGCCGCACACCCCTTCGCCACAGGAGTGTCGAAACACCAGCGACTCGTCCTGTTCCTTGAGTTCCAACAAGGCATCACGCAACATCATGCCTGGTTTGACTTTCTCCAGTACAAACTCTTGCATGTAGGGTTTGTTGTCGGTTTCCGGGTTAAAACGGTAGATGAGAAATTTCATAATCGGCCCATTAGTAAACGCGTTCCTTCGGCGGAAATGAATCAACAGACAACGGTTTGAGGGTGACAGGTTTGTAATCCATGCGCTGGTCTTGCTTGAAAAACAGGCTGTGCTTCAACCAACGCGCATCATCGCGCTCCGGATAATCCATACGCGAATGGGCGCCGCGGCTTTCTTCCCGTGCCAGTGCAGACGCTACGGTGGCAATACCAATTTCAATCAGGTTTTCCAGTTCCATGGCTTCGATGCGCGCGGTGTTAAACACCTTGCTGTGATCATGCAGGCGCACATTCGTCACGCGTTCTTCCAGCTGCAGAACTTTTTCCATGCCCTGTCTCAATACCTCTTCGGTACGGAACACCCCGCAGTATTCTTCCATAATCGTTTGTAATTCCCGCCGCAGGTCCGCCACCGACTCTCCCTCCCCATCCTGATCCCATCGTGCCAGGTGGGCCATGGCCTGCTCCACGCTGGATTCATCGATGGGGCGGTGATAACGGTTCTCCCGCAGATATTCGATAATGTCGTTGCCGGCGGCCCGGCCAAACACCACGATATCCAGCAGCGAGTTACCCCCCAGACGGTTGGCGCCGTGCACCGAGACACAGGCACATTCACCCACGGCATACAGCCCGGGGATCACTTCTTCACCTTTCTCTAATGGCACAATCACCTGGCCGTGACGGTTGGTGGGAATGCCACCCATGGTGTAATGCGCGGTCGGGAATATCGGTACTGCTTCTTCCGCCGGATCGATATTCAGGAAGGTCTTGATGGTATCGGTGATGCCCGGCAGGCGTTTGCTCAGCACTTCACGACCGAGATGATCGAGTTTCAGCATGACATGATCACCATTCGGCCCACAGCCCCGGCCTTCACGCACCTCGATCGAAATCGCCCGGCTCACTACATCCCGGCTGGCGAGATCCTTGGCATGGGGCGCATAGCGTTCCATGAAGCGTTCGCCATTCTTATTCGTGAGGTATCCGCCCTCACCCCGCGCACCCTCGGTGATCAACATTCCGCGACCAGCAATGCCGGTAGGGTGAAATTGGAAGAATTCCATATCCTGTAATGGAATCCCGGCGCGCGAGGCCATCGCCAGGCCATCGCCGGTGTTTATACGGGCATTGGTATTGGTACGGAACAACTGTCCGGCTCCGCCGGTGGCCAGCAAGGTGGACTTGGCCTCGATCAACAACGGTTCACCGGTTTCGATTTCCAGCACCAGTGCCCCGAGAATAAAGCCCTCCTCATCCTTGATCAGATCAATCGCAAAGTATTCGTCGAAAAAGTGGGTCTTGGCCTGGATGTTCTGTTGGTACAGGGTATGCAGAATGGCATGGCCGGTACGATCCGCCGCGGCACAGGTACGGGCGGCCTGATCGCCGCCAAAGTTCTGGCTTTGTCCGCCAAAGGGCCGCTGATAGATCTTGCCGTTATCAAGCCGACTGAAAGGGACACCGGCATGTTCCAGTTCATACACAATTTTCGAAGCAGTGCGACACATGTACTCAATCGCATCCTGATCCCCGAGGTAGTCACTGCCCTTGACCGTGTCATACATGTGCCAGTGCCAGTTATCCGGTAATACATTACCCAGCGCGGCGGTAATTCCCCCCTGCGCTGCCACGGTGTGGGAACGGGTCGGAAACACCTTGGAGACCACTGCCACATCGGCGTCGGCCTGGGACAATTGCAGAGCCGCACGTAAACCGCCTCCACCGGCACCAATCACCAAGGCATCAAATCGGCGTCGGGCCAGAGTCATACTTTCACCACTGAAATCAGAATAAACGCCACCCAGATTCCCATCGCGATCAGGAACACCGCGATACCCAGCAACATTATCAGGCGCAATCCCATGATGGGCATGTAATCAATCAACACATCGCGAATACCGATCCAGGCATGGATCAGCAGCGAGCTGAAAAACAGGGCCACGGCAACCGCAATCACCGGATTTGCCAACAACTCATGCCATGTAGAATATGTGATGGCATCACTCATGGCATACCAGA
>JAHEIJ010000271.1 GCA_024639445.1 Gammaproteobacteria bacterium | reverse complement strand
GGTGACGCTTTCGATCACCTTAATGACCCTCGACCACCGCACCGACTACGTCCGCCATGTGCGGTCTGGCATTGCGGTGTTGGTTTACCCCCTGCAGTACCTTGTCAGTCTACCCAACAATTTCCTAGACTGGACGGGGGAAACCCTGACCAGTCGTGAAACCCTGCAGGAACAAAACGCCGACCTGCAGCGTGAAAATCAGGCGTTGCGCAGCCAATTGCATAAACTGACCTTTATCGAGGCCGAGAACCGTCATTTACGGGAATTGTTGCAATCTTCCAAGCGTATCGGCGAGCGCGTGCTGATTGCCGAACTGCTGTCGGTTGATCTTGATCCCTATCGCAAACAGGTCGTGGTCAACAAGGGCGACCAGGATGACCTGCTCTACCGCGGCCAGCCCATCGTGGATGCCTACGGGGTTATGGGCAAACTGGTGCATGTCAGCCCGTTCTCCAGTACAGCCATGCTGATCACCGACCCAAACCACGCCCTGCCCGTACAGGTTAACCGCAACGGGTTGCGCGCCGTCGCGGTCGGTACGGGGTCGCAAAATCTGCTGGAACTGTCGCACTTGCCCAACAATGCCGATATCAAGGTGGGGGATCTGCTGGTTACATCTGGATTGGGCTGTGTCTTTCCGGCGGGTTACCCGGCGGCCCAGGTGATTGAGGTGAAAACCAACCCCAGTCTGCCCTTTGCCCACATTATCGCGGAACCACTGGCGCATCTGGATCGCAGTCGTGAAGTACTGCTGGTCTGGCCATCCGCCGACACCCTGCCCGACATGCGTAATGCCTGCAGCTTTGCCGTGGAGGAGACGCCATGAGTCTGACCCAGCATCGTGGTGGTTGGCTGATTACAATCAGTTTCGTGCTGGCGCTGGCGCTCACAATTGTGCCACTCCCCGCCATGCTGGAACTGTTCCGCCCGGAATGGATGGCCATGGTGCTGATTTACTGGTGCATGGCAGTACCCAGCCGGGTGGGAGTAAGCATCGGCTGGCTGGTCGGTCTGGTGCAGGATGTCGCTCGCGACGCCCTGCTCGGCCAATATGCCCTGGCCTTTGCCCTGATCGCTTTCCTGACCCTGCATCTGCATCAACGTTTACGGGTTTTCCCCATCTGGCAACAGGCCCTCAGTGTCGGCGTTCTGATCATGCTCGAAAGTCTGATTGTCCTGTGGATCAAGGGCCTGACAGGTCAGTCACCCGGGATCTGGAAAATGCTCATGCCGGCGTTCAGCAGTGTATTCTTCTGGCCGGTGGTCTACCTGCTGTTGCGACACCTGCGTCGCACCTATCAAGTCAGTTGAGGACCTATGGCACGCTTTAATGGCCTGGCCCTGAAGGACCATATCCGCGAAAGCCTGATATTCAATCGGCGCCTGATGATTGCGATTCTTGTTACCGTGTTGCTGCTCCTGGTCCTGGTGGCGCGCATGATGTACCTGCAGATCATTCACCAGGAACACTATTCCACCCTGTCGGAAGAAAACCGGGTCAATATTTTGCCCATCCCCCCTAGCCGGGGGCTCATTTATGACCGCAATGGTATCGTCTTGGCGCAGAACCTTCCCAGTTTCAGCCTTCGGCTGGTCCCCGAGCATGTCCCCGATCTGCAACAAACCCTGGCTGAATTACGCAGTCTGATTGCAGTCAGTGATGAAGATATCGAACGCTTTCACAAAGAAAGGAAACGAAAACGCCGGTTTGAGGGTATTCCCTTGCGCTTCCGCCTGGATGATGAGGAAGTCGCCCGGATATCCGTCAATCAATACCGCTTACCCGGAGTGGAAATCCACGCCGAGTTGGCCCGCCATTATCCCCTCGGCAAGCTGGCCTCACATGCGGTCGGTTATGTGGGCCGCATCAACGAGCGGGAACTCGATAAGCTGGATACGTCAAAGTATGCCGCCACCAGTCACATCGGTAAGGTCGGGGTGGAACGGGCTTATGAAGCGTTGCTTCATGGTCAGGTCGGCTACCAGCAGGTTGAATCCAATGCGCAGGGACGTATTCTGCACGTGCTTGAGCGCACCCTGCCTACCCCAGGGAAAAACCTGTTTCTGAATCTGGACGTGCAACTGCAGCGCGTGGCGGAAGACGCCATGGGCGAGAATAGCGGTGGGCTGGTGGCACTCGACCCTCGCACTGGCGCCGTACTGGCCTTCGTCAGTACGCCCACCTACGATCCCAACCTGTTTGTGAATGGTCTGGACAGCAAGACATTCAATGAACTGCGTGATTCCCCCGAACGTCCCTTGTTCAACCGTGCCTTGCGTGGTCAGTATCCCCCGGGTTCGACCGTCAAACCTTTTCTCGGTCTTGCCGGTCTGGAACTGGATGAGATCAGTCTGACCGATTCGCTTAAATGTCCGGGTTGGTATATGCAGCCAGGTGATTCGCGTCGTTACCGGGACTGGAAAAAACGCGGTCATGCTAAAACAGATCTGACCAAAGCCATCGTTGAATCATGCGACGTCTATTTCTATGACCTTGCAAAGACATTGGGCATTGACCGCATGCATGACTTCCTATCCATATTTGGACTTGGCCAGCATACCGGTATCGACATTCAGGGTGAGCTCGGTGGGATCCTGCCGTCGCGTGAATGGAAACAACGCACCTACCGAACCGTCTGGTATCCGGGGGAAACCCTGATTACCGGTATTGGTCAGGGATTTATGCTAACTACGCCACTGCAACTGGCAAACATCACCGCTACCCTGAGTATGTATGGCCGGCGGACTCAACCCAATATGATCTATGCAATACAGGATGTGGCTGATAAGGAGCACCAGTTGATTTCACCCAGACCGTTGGAGCCAGTACCGGTGGGTCAACTGGGCAACTGGGAAACCATCATTAAAGCCATGCAACTGGTGGTAAATAGCCCGAAGGGTACCGCCCACCGGCTCAGTTATCGCTTGCCATACAGCATCGCGGGCAAAACCGGCACCGCTCAGGTCTTCGGTCTCAAACAGGATGAAGAATACAAGGAAGAAGAGATCATTAAAAAGCTGCGAGATCATGCCCTGTTCATTGGCTTCGCCCCGGTAGAGGACCCGCGAATTGCCGTGGCAGTGATTGTTGAGAACGGCGGGCATGGCAGCAGTGCTGCCGCACCCGTGGTACGCACAGTGATGGACCAATACTTAGTGAAGCCAGTGACCCAATGAGCCTTCTCAATTCCTCCCAGTTTGCCGATGAAAACCGCTTATCCAGTGGGCGACGTCTGCTGCAGCGATTTCACATCGATTTGCCGCTGCTGCTCGGGCTGCTGGCATTGGCCGGCACCGGATTGTTTGTGCTGTATAGCGCCGGTGACCAAAACATGGAACTGGTAACCCGCCAGGGTATTCGCCTGTTAATCGCTTTTGTGGTCATGCTGACCATCGCGCAGCTGTCCCCTGACAGCATTGAGCACTGGTCACCCTGGCTGTTCGGTCTTGGGTTAATCATGCTGGTCGCGGTGTTGGCATTTGGTGATGTGGGTAAAGGGGCTCAGCGCTGGCTGGATCTGGGATTATTTCGTTTTCAGCCTTCTGAAATCATGAAAATTGCGGTGCCCATG
>JAHEIJ010000270.1 GCA_024639445.1 Gammaproteobacteria bacterium | reverse complement strand
GCTATGGTCTGACACCGGAAATTGTTGCGGTAGCAGCCAAGTCACAACCGGATCTGATCATTACCGTCGATAATGGTATTTCCAGCCTGGCGGGCGTGGACGCCGCGAATGAACGAGGCATCCAGGTGCTGATCACGGATCACCATCTTGCCGGTGACACGTTACCGGCCGCGGCGGCGATCGTTAACCCAAACCAGCCAGGCGACAATTTTGGCAGTAAGGCGCTGCCCGGCGTCGGGGTGATTTTTTATCTCATGCTGGCGTTGCGCGCCCGTTTGCGGGAACTGGACTGGTTTAACAACAAGGAAGAACCCAACCTGGCAACATTGCTGGACCTGGTGGCGCTGGGGACCGTGGCCGATGTGGTGGCATTTGATTACAACAATCGTATCCTGGTGGCGCAGGGTATGGCGCGAGTGCGCGGTGGGCATTGCCGGCCGGGGATCCGGGCCTTACTGGAAGTGGCAGGGCGCGATCCATCCCGCCTGGTGACCACCGACTTTGGTTTTTGTGTCGCACCACGTATCAATGCCGCGGGTCGACTGGAAGACATGTCTGTCGGCATCGAATGCCTGTTGAGTCAGGACATTGGCCGGGCACGGGAACTGGCCAGCCAACTGGACAGCCTGAACCGGGCTCGTCGCGGCATTGAGGATGAAATGAAACAGCAGGCGTTGGAATTAATCGACAGCATGCAGTTGGAAGATGACAGTTTGCCGGTGGGCCTGTGCCTGTATGACGAAAACTGGCATGAAGGTGTGGTCGGGATTGTCGCTTCCCGCCTCAAGGATCGCTTGCACCGCCCGGTGATCGCTTTTGCGCAAACCGGCAGTGGTGGAATCAAGGGCTCGGCACGCTCGGTCAAGGGTGTGCATATTCGCGATGCCCTGGATGCGGTTGCGGCGCGCCATCCGGATCTTATCAGTCGCTTTGGCGGCCATGCCATGGCCGCGGGCCTGAGCCTGCCACAGGAAAACTTCAACGCCTTTGCGGCGGCGTTCGATGAGGAAGTGCGTCGCCATTTAGATGAAGATGAACTCCATGGGGTCCTTATGAGTGACGGTTCCCTCGCGGCGGAGGAAATCGATATGCAACTAGCCGAGTTGATCCGCGCCGGTGGACCCTGGGGGCAGGCATTTGAAGAGCCATTATTTAATGGCGAGTTCGAGATTCTCAACCGCCGCATCGTGAGTGATCACCATCTAAAACTGACTCTGCGATCACCGGATTCAAAACGGGTGGTGGATGCCATTGCCTTTCACACTACCGATGTCAACTGGCCGGCCGGTACCTCGCGCCTGGAAGCAGCTTACCGGCTGGATGTGAATGAATTTCGGGGACAGCGCAGCGTGCAGCTGATCATCCAGAACCTGCAGCCGCGCTAGGCGGACAGGTCTCTGCGAGACAGAAGATTTCACACACTTTCGACACTCTGGTGTATCATACGCCGTTTTGTATTCAGGTGATTTTTCAAGATGTTAGAAGTTAATACCGTACGTTCCACCATCAAGGACATGCAAGGGCGCGTGGAAGCCCTGAGGGGGTACCTTTGACTATGACGTCAAGCGTGAACGTCTTGATGAAGTCGTGCGGGAGCTGGAAGACCCGGATGTCTGGAACAAACCTGAAATGGCGCAGGAGCTTGGACGCGAACGTGTCCGGCTGGAACAGGTCGTCAACCTGCTAGGCAGTCTCGATCAGCAACTGATCGATGCCAATGAGCTGCTGGACCTGGCGGCGGAAGAAGATGATGAGGCCACTTTAGCCGAAGTCGAGACCGACCTCGACGCTTTTGAAAAAGATCTCGCCCAGCTGGAATTCCAGCGCATGTTCTCCGGCGAGATGGATGCCAATAATGCCTTTCTCGATATCCAGGCCGGTTCCGGTGGGACCGAAGCCCAGGACTGGGCCAACATGCTGTTACGCATGTACCTGCGTTGGGGAGAACAGAACGGCTTTGATACTGAATTGATCGAAGTCTCCGCCGGGGAAGTGGCCGGTATCAAGAGCGCGACCATCAAGTTAAGCGGCGATTATGCCTTTGGCTGGTTGCGTACCGAAACCGGCGTACATCGGCTGGTGCGCAAGTCGCCGTTTGACTCCGGTAACCGGCGCCATACTTCATTTGCCTCGGTGTTTGTTTCGCCCGAAGTGGACGAAAACATTGAAATCGAAATCAATCCCGCCGACTTGCGAATCGATACCTACCGGGCCAGTGGTGCGGGTGGTCAGCATGTCAACAAGACAGACTCGGCGGTGCGCTTGACCCATGAACCTTCGGGCATCGTGGTGCAGTGCCAAAGCGGTCGTTCGCAACACCAGAACAAAGACAACGCCATGAAACAGCTGAAAGCCAAGCTGTACGAAATGGAAATCCAGAAGCAGAATGCCGAGAAACAGGCCATGGAAGATACCAAAACCGATATCGGCTGGGGCAGTCAGATCCGCTCCTATGTGCTGGATCAGTCGCGCATCAAGGACCTGCGCACCAACATCGAAAGCAGTAATACCCAGGCGGTGCTGGATGGCGACATTAACCCGTTTATCGAAGCCAGCCTCAAGAGCGGTTTGTAATGTTCACAATGCAGTGTGGAATTAATAATTATGAGTAAAGAAAAGAATAAATCCCAACAGCCAGTCGACGAAAACAAGCTCATTGCCGAGCGTCGGCAGAAACTCACTGCATTGCGCGAAGAGGGCATTGCTTTTCCCAATGATTTTCGTCGCAATGTCATGGCCGGTGAGTTGCACGCGGAATATGGTGAAAAGAGCAAAGACGAACTGGCCGCCAACCCGATGCGTGTGCGGGTAGCTGGGCGCATGATGTTGCGTCGTGTGATGGGCAAGGCCAGCTTTGCCAGCCTGCAGGACATGTCCGGACGTATTCAACTTTATGTCGTGCGTGATGACTTGCCAGAAGGCGTCTATAACCAGCAATTCAAAAAATGGGACCTGGGCGACATTATTGCCGCGGAAGGTACCATGTATAAAACCGACAAGGGTGAACTGTCGGTGAAAGTCGATTCCCTGCGTCTTCTCACCAAAGCCTTGCGACCCTTGCCGGAAAAATTCCAGGGCCTCAGTGATCAGGAAACCCGTTACCGCCAACGCTATCTGGATCTGATCATGAATGAAGCGGCACGCGAAACCTTCCAAACCCGCACCCGCATCATTAACCACATTCGCCAGTTTTTAACGGAACGCAATTTTCTCGAAGTGGAAACCCCCATGATGCAGGCCATTCCCGGCGGCGCCACCGCGCGACCGTTTTCTACTTATCACAATGCACTGGATATGGAATTCTATTTGCGGATTGCACCGGAGCTATACCTCAAGCGTCTGGTGGTCGGAGGGTTTGAACGGGTGTTTGAAATCAACCGCAACTTCCGTAACGAAGGCCTCTCCACCCGGCATAACCCGGAATTCACCATGCTGGAATTCTATGAGGCCTATGCCGACCACAAAGACCTGATGGATCTGACCGAAGAAATGTTACGTGACACGGCGGAAAAAGTAATGGGTAACACCACCATTACTTATCAGGGTGAAGACTATGACTTTGCCAAACCGTTCACACGCA
>JAHEIJ010000269.1 GCA_024639445.1 Gammaproteobacteria bacterium | reverse complement strand
TCCGGTCTGCCCATCAGCCAGTGTGATGTTTACAAAATTCACCTCGGTGGCGGTTTCGGCCGGCGCGGTGCTTTTCATGATTTCGTCAAGCAGGCTGTGGCTATCGCCAAACAGTTCCCCGGCAAACCGATCAAACTGCTCTGGAGCCGGGAAGAGGATATGACCCACGGCCACTACCATCCGATCACCAAATGTAAATTGACCGGCGGGCTGGATAAGAAAGGCAACCTGACTGCGTTGCATGTGCGGATTTCCGGGCAATCTATTCTGGCCTCGGTCAGACCAGGCTGGTTGGCCGAAAACGGCGCGGACATGATTACCTTTCAGGGCTTTCACCCGGACGGGGATCATGCTATCAGCTATAGCGTGCCTAACCTGCTGGTCGAGCATGCCATGCGCAACCCTCATGTACCACCGGGTTTCTGGCGTGGGGTCAATATCAACCAGAATGCAATATATATGGAATGTTTTCTGGATGAACTGGCGCATGCCGCCGGCAAGGATCCCCTGGAGTTTCGGCGTAAGCTGATGGCCGATCATCCCAAGAGTCTGGCGGTACTTAATGCCGTGGCGGATAAAGCCGGCTGGGGTAAACCGGCCGGCAAGGGAATTCATCGGGGGCTGGCCGTGGTGAAAACATTCGGCAGTCATGTCGCGGCATGTGCGGAAGTCTCGGTGGATAAAAAAGGCAAACTGAAAATCCATCGGATTGTGGCAGCGACGGATCCCGGCTATGCCGTCAATCCGCAACAGATCGAGGCCCAGGTGGAAGGTTCATTTGTCTATGGGTTATCGGCCCTGCTGTACGGGGAATGTACCATTAAAGATGGCGCAATCGAGCAAACCAACTTCCATAATTATCCTTCCATGCTGATCGATGAGATGCCCGAGGTAGAGACGATCGTCATGCCCTCAGGCGGGTTCTGGGGCGGGATTGGCGAGCCAACGATTGCGGTCGCTGCTCCGGCTGTGCTGAATGCCATTTACGCGGCAACCGGCAAACGTATTCGGCAGTTTCCACTAAAAGATGTTGATCTACGAGCAACGGGCTAGTCTTGACGGTATCTGACCCCATTGTTTATTTTTGTTTTGATCAATGTCTATTCATATGTCGAGTTATTAGCCGGTTTATTAATAAACTGCTTGTGAATCCCAGATGCGAGCCCAGATCCAGTTGAGTCGATCGTAGTTGCGAATGCCGGGCATTTGTTCCACAGGCGCAGGCTGTGGATGTGGATTAGCCATTTCGCCGACCTTGAAGCGAAATACATATTCGGGTTCCGTGCCCATGCGCAGATCGGTGATGATGATATCGTTGTTAACGGCAGCCGCCGCGTAGAAATTCTTTGTAAACCATTGCAGCCGTTGGACCGGCCAGCTATCGGTTAAAGGTTCAATCATGTTCAGGGAGCGCGGGTAAGGTTCGAAACGGATACTTTTATCCTTATCAAGGACAGAATAAAAACCTTCGTAATAGTTTATGTCGTCCACCGCCAGCACACGCCAAAGCAGGCTGTTAAACGGCGTCGGGGTGGTGAGCACCTTTACATTAGCCATGTTTTGCCCTGCGATTGAGTTGCGCACGACATGTTCGACATGCCATTTGGCACCGAGAGTCCAGAGTAGATAACCTGTGCTTAGCGCCAGCCCAATGGTGTTGAGGGTGTAGCCCCAGGACCAACGGCGTGCGGCGATCAAGGCGGCAATAACGCCGATCAACAAAGGCAGGGTGTATAGCGGATCAATAATAAAGATGGTTGACCAGGTCATCGGCGTGGTGACAAAGGGCCAGAAGATCTGGGTGCCGTAGACGGTAAAGCTGTCGAGCACGACGTGGGTCGCGAATACCAGATACACCAGTGCGAACCAACGCCAGCGATATTCTTGTGTGTTGGGATGCAATTTCAGAATTAGCCAGACCATCAATGGCGTGAGGGCGGCCAATACGAACAGGGAATGACTGGCACTGCGGTGATAGGTGAAATCACGCACCGCATCGCCCAGCGGGATGAATACATCAAGATCCGGCAGGGTGCCGCAGACTGCACCCCACAGCAGGGCTCGGCGTCCCACTTGGCGCCCCGCCACGGCTTCGCCTACGGCTGCGCCCAGCGCGAGTTGTGTCATTGAATCCATTGATTAATTCCGTAGCGTCGACAAAAACTGTGACTCTGCTGACACAACAGAGTTCCCTGTGGATCCGTATGAGCAAAGGTAATGAATCATATCTCTCTGCAAGATTTAACCACTGACGTCGGGAAGTCGCCGAATGTAAATTGCGGTAGCCAGGGCGATGAGAGACAGGATCAGGATCGCGGTTTGCACATTAAAGATATCAGCAATGATACCGATGCCGCCTGCCAGCAACATGGCGATACCGATTACGGTATTGCTCACGGCGACGTATTGGGCGCGATTGTCATTATTCGCCATGTCCACCAGGTAGACCTTGCGACCAAGACGCACCGCCCCATGGGCGAGCGTAATCAGGAAGAATACGCACACTGCGCTGCTGATCCCTACTTGCCAGTCGCTGTGATACTGGCTGACATACCAGGTCACGACGCCGACAATCCCGGCCAGCATGGCTGCGCCGGCCATGACATTGCGACTGTTGCGATCGGCCAGCTTACCAATCAGGGGTGCGCTGAGACTGCTGGCCAGGCCGTTGGCAATGATCAACCAGCCCAACAAAGTGAGTTGACCCTCTAATTGCTGCTGGACCAGAAGGACATAAAACGGAATCACCAACGCCACGCTCAGTAACAGTGCCCGGCTGATGACATAGTGCTGAAAGGTTTTATCGTCAACAAGCAAGCGAAGGCTACGCAACGCTTCCTCGATCGCATTACCCCCACCCTCTGTGGATCCGGCCGGCTCGTTGATCGCGGCAAAACTTAAAAAGGCCAGTAACCAGAGCAAACCGGCGATAACGATAAATATCAGCAGCACCTGTAAATTCTCCTGACCAATGAGGTCAGTTTGCAGCAGCAGGCCAATCGCCAGGGTGGCCAGACCGGCGAGTGAAGCACTGTAGCCCATTAAACGGCCGCGCCGGGTTTTGGAGATGGTTTTACCCAATACATCCTTGGCCGATACCGAGCATAAACCCCGTGCCAGGCTATATAGCACCAGACACGCCAGAATCAACCAGCCGGCCAGCACACCATTGGTTTGCCATGCAATCAATGCCATGAGGAATAACATCAGGGCGGACAACAGGGCACCAATCAGCCAGACGATTTTGCGTTGAGGCATGGCGCGCACATAGGCTGCTACCAGCAATTGTGGCAGCAAAACGCCGGCCTCACGGATCGGGACCAGAAAACCAACAAAAACAGCGGGGACGCCCAGCACACTGAATAACCACGGCAGGGTCAAGCGCGCACTCACCAACTCATCGGAGATTTTATTCAGCACATTGGCTGATAGGTAAGCAAAAAAATTACGTGGCTGATCTTCGCAGGCCTCATCCGGGATCTCTTTGCATACCCGTGCGTCTTCCTCGCCGGTTACCTGATCGTACAACCAGCCCAGTCCTTGTTCTATCGGGGTACGTGAAGCCATTCACTTACCCTGGCT
>JAHEIJ010000268.1 GCA_024639445.1 Gammaproteobacteria bacterium | reverse complement strand
CGTTCAAAATAGTTTGGGGTCGGTGGTTGTAAAGGTAACGAAACTTCAGCAGTAAACAAGTTTGAAAAAGGTATGGTGGCTATGGGTGGACTTGACAGTTTCGTCGGGAACGAAACTGGACCGCCACAGGCGGCCCGCAGGGTGAAAACCAGGGAAGGTTTTCATCCACCCCGCACCCAGCATTCAAAAACAGTTAGGGGTCGATGGTCATTGAAAGTAAAGATTGCTTCGCGATGCTCACAATGACATCAATGAGATGGTGGCTATGGGTGGGCTTGACAGTTTCGCCGGGAGCGAAACTGGACCGCCACAGGCGGCCCGCAGGGTGAAAACCAGGGAAGGTTTTCATCCACCCCGAACCCCAGCATCAAAAATGGTTTGGGGTCGGTGGTATACGGTATTGAGATTTCTGTAAGAAAAATTGAAAGATAGGTATGGTGGCTATGGGTGGACTTGACAGTTTCGTCGGGAACGAAACTGGACCGCCAAAGGCGGCCCGCAAGGTGAAAACCAGGGATGGTTTTCATCCACCCCGAACCCAGCATTCAAAACAGGTTGGGGTCGGTGGCTACTAAACCAGGAAATATCAGTAAGAAGAAATTGAAATAAAGGTATGGTGGCTATGGGTGGACTTGAACCACCGACCCCAGCATTATGAGTGCTGTGCTCTAACCGGCTGAGCTACATAGCCATATTGGGTTGGGCAAGAAGCCCCTCACAAGAGGCGCGCATTTTCCTTGTTGCGCACCCCAATGTCAAGCTGATACCGGTCATTCGACCACACAACCTAGACAAAATTCCTATAAAAATCAGTATCTTTTAGCGGGCATGGCAATCAGTATCAGACATTGAAGCGGAAGTGCATGACATCGCCATCGTGCACGATGTAGTCCTTGCCTTCCAGCCGCAGCTTGCCCGCTTCCTTGGCTCCCTGTTCACCCTGATACTGAATGAAATCCTCGTAGGAAGTCACTTCGGCCCGAATAAAGCCTTTTTCAAAATCCGTATGGATCACCCCGGCTGCCTGCGGGGCCGTCGCACCGACGGGCACGGTCCAGGCGCGCACTTCTTTGGGTCCGGCGGTGAAGTAGGTCTGCAAGCCGAGTAGTTGATAGCCGGCACGAATCACCCGGTTCAAACCCGGTTCATCCAGGCCCATTTCGATCAGAAATTCGGCTTTTTCATCATCATCCAGTTCCACCATTTCGGATTCGATTGCGGCACACACCGGCACCACCGGTGCATTCTCGGCCTTGGCATATTCACACACGGCATCGAGTAACGGATTGTTCTCAAAACCGTCTTCCGACACATTGGCGATGTACATGGTGGGTTTGATAGTCAACAGGAACAGATCGCGGATCAGTTTATTCTGATCCTCATCGAGACCCAGGGTACGCACCGGCTCACCCTTGTCCAGGTGATCGCGCACGGGCTCCAGCACGGCCAGTTTGGCCTTGGCATCCTTGTCGCTGGACTTGGCCACCTTGCTGGTTTTGGTGATCGCCTTTTCCACCGACTCCATGTCGGCCAGTGCCAGTTCGGTATTGATCACCTCGATATCGTTAATGGGATCCACTTTGCCGGCCACATGCACCACGTCATCGTTCTCAAAACAACGCACGACTTGTGCAATAGCATCGGTTTCACGGATGTTAGCAAGAAACTTGTTGCCCAGCCCTTCGCCCTTTGAGGCACCGGCAACCAACCCGGCGATGTCAACGAACTCCATGGTGGTGGGCAGTATTTGTTTGGGATTGACGATCGCCGCCAGGGCATCCAGGCGAGGATCGGGCATGGGCACCACACCCACGTTGGGATCAATGGTACAAAACGGATAGTTTTCCGCCTGAATACCCGCCTTGGTGAGGGCGTTGAAAAGGGTGGACTTGCCGACATTTGGCAGACCCACGATGCCACATTTGAATCCCATAGTTATTTTGTTCCGAGTTACTACACACTAATTGGTATGTAATTGGTTCATGGCTTTTTGCAGGTTGCCATCGATGACTTCTGGCAAGACTTTCATTGCCTGTTCTATTGCGCGTTCAATTTCAACCTGGTCATCGGTGGAGGTTTTTTTCAACACATGTCCAGTGACTTTGTTTTTATCACCCGGATGGCCAATACCCAACCGTAAGCGCTGAAAACCGTTACCGCCCATTTTACTGATGATATCGCGAAGACCATTATGTCCACCGTGACCACCAGCCTGCTTGAGCCGGGTAGTACCGGGTGGTAAATCCAGATCATCGTGTGCGACCAGGATATGCTTCAGATCGATCTTGTAGAAACTCGCCAGCGCCTGCACCGCTTGGCCACTGAGGTTCATAAAGGTATCGGGCTTGAGTAACCAGATGTCATGACCGTGCGCATATATCCGCGCGACGTCGCCGTGAAATTTTTTTTCCTTGCGAAATGGTGCCGCGTAGGCCGCGGCAACCGCATCCACAAACCAGAAACCGGCATTGTGGCGCGTGTGCTCATACTCGGGGCCGGGATTACCCAGCCCCACAATGAGATCAACACGTGCTGACAACGCCGGTTACCAGAAAGGCAATAAAGACGTTTAGCCTTCTTCGCCTTCGCTTTCGCCTGCTGCCGGGGCAGCTGCAGCCGCTTCAGCCGCTTCGGCTTCTTCCTCTTCCTCTTCATGCGCACCGCGCGGCAGATGGATGGAGATCACTGACTGGTCATGGCCTTCGCCATGGGACAGTTCCACCAGTTCCGTGCCACTTGGCACACTGATATCAGAAAGATGCACGTTGCCTTCCAGTTCCAGCGCGCCCAGATCCACCTCAATGTATTCCGGCAGATCCCCTGGCAAACAGGACACTTCCACTTCGGTAATGTGATGGCTGACGAGACCGCCCGCTTTCACACCCGGTGAGCTTTCTTCGTTCAGGAAGTGTAACGGTACCTGCACGCGAATTTTTTCCTTGGCACTGACGCGTTGCAGATCCACATGCAATATCACCGGTTTACTCGGATGACGCTGCAGGTCCTTGAGAATCGCCTGCTCTTCCTTCTTGCCAACCTTGACGGTCAGGATATGGGAAAAAAAGGCTTCGTTTTCCAACTGATGCGCCAACTCATTATGCTGCAATGAAATTGAGGCGGGTTCTTTACCGGTGCCATAAATAACACCCGGTACCTTGCCTTCCCGACGCAGGCGGCGGCTCGCACCTTTCCCCAGGTCAGTACGTGGCTCGGCTTCTATTACAAAGCTTTCGCTCATGGTTTTCTCCTTACAAGTAAAAAACGCCAACCCACCGGGGTTAACGCCACCACCTCCGCGACCAGGAGTGGTGTAGTGATGCCAGTCCGTTAATCTACGAATAACGAACTAACAGATTCTTCATTACTGATGCGCCGAATCGTTTCGGCCATCAGCTCGGCAATACTCAACTGGCGAATTCGACCGCACTCCCTCGCGGCCTGTGACAGTGGAATGGAATCCGTTACCACCAGTTCATCCAGGGCTGAATTCGTGATGTTGTCCACCGCCGGGCCCGATAACACCGCATGGGTACAGTAAGCCACCACTTTTGCCGCGCCATGCCCCTTTAAGGCACCGGCCGCCTGACACAGGG
>JAHEIJ010000267.1 GCA_024639445.1 Gammaproteobacteria bacterium | reverse complement strand
GGTTTCTGCCGATAAAATTGAGCATTGGCGCCAGGAGTATACGTATTAGCTTTCCTCATAAAGCCACATAAACCACAGGGTAATAGCATGAAGCTGTGTATAGTGTTAATTTTAATGCACTCGTCAGGGGGCGTGGGTTGTTAGGCAAAATGCTGAGACACAACCTTGATCCAGATCATGTATAGCAACAGCCAGGTATAGCGCCATTCATCAACATAGCTCATCAGCTGAACGACGTTTGTTATTAACGTTGACCCTCACCGGCACCTTTATGGTGGCCGAGGTCATCGGCGGACTGTTGTCTGGTTCGTTGGCGCTGCTGGCCGATGCAGGACATATGCTGACAGATACAGTTTCTTTATTTCTTGCCTGGATTGCAGCACGTATGTCGCGCAAACCTGCCGATACATTACGCTCCTATGGTTATCATCGTGTGCAGATTCTTGCGGCATTCAGCAATGGAGTATTCTTTATCCTGATTGTCGGTTGGATCACCTATGAAGCCGTACAGCGAATCCTGAATCCGGTCGAGGTGATAGGGGGCATCATGTTAGTGATCGCCGGGCTGGGATTGATTGTGAATCTGTTGGCATTTTATATTCTGCATGGTGCCGGTGGGAAAGACCTGAATGTTCGTGCCGCCCTGTTGCATGTCCTGGGTGATCTATTGGGATCAGTTGCTGCCATTACCGCCGCGGTGATCATTCTGGGCACCGGCTGGATGCCTATTGATCCCATCCTGTCGGTATTTGTGGCCTTGTTAATATTACGCAGCGCCTGGATGGTGGTGAAGGAATCCACCCATATCCTGCTGGAAGGGACACCGCAGGATATCGATATCGAGATCCTGCAAACTGCCATCATCGACGCGATACCCTGTGTGCGCGATGTGCATCATGTGCATGTCTGGTCATTAACGCCCGAGCACCCGCTGTTGACCCTGCATGTGAATGTGGATCCCGATGCGGATTCAACCCAGGTATTGCAACGCGTCAAACAGGTCCTTCAGGATCGCTTTCAAATTCATCACTCCACCATCCAGGTCGAACCCGCCCACTGTGTGGATGAGCACACGGGATCAATATCGTCAGCGCAAGAGTGATGAGTCCGATGATGGCTAAACCGGGTTTATAATTATTGTTGCGTCTGCTTAAGGTGGTTGGTACGTGTTGCTCTTGCATCTTGCAGGATGAGGACGCCACCCCGGATCACAATCAAGGCAACCAACAGACCGACTGCCAGATCGGGTAGGCGTGAGCCGGTCCAGGCGACCAGGCCACCGGCAAGGATGACGCCGAGATTGGCAATGACATCATTCTTGGAAAAGATCCAGCTGGCGCGCATATGCACTTCACCTTCTCGATGTTTGGAGACAAGAATCAGGCAAGTGATATTCGCGATCAAGGCGATGAGTCCCATGCCCATCATCAGAACTGAAACCGGTTCACTCCCAACAACGAAGCGTCGCAGTATATCGATCAGCACGAGCAAACCCAGCAGAACCTGCAACACTCCGCTTATGCGTGCGGCATGGGCCTTGACCAGCAAAGATCTGCCAACGGCATAAAGCCCCACGCCATAGACCATGGCATCAGCCAGCATATCGAAGGCATCGGCAATGAGCGCAGTGGATTGCGCCCACCAACCGACGATAAACTCGGCAACGAACATGACGCCGTTAATCAGCAGCAGAACAATCAGGACGCGGCGTTCTGATTTGTCTTTAATTTCAACTTCACAACTACATCCAGCCACAACGCTCTACCCTTCGTTTGTTTATATTGAGAGTCGCAAATCGGCTGTAATATGATACCGATCAGCCTATCTGTGAATGCCGATAGCCTATTATATATAAAGTATAAGAACCGAGATAAGCCATTATCAGGTCAGGCTTGAATTAATTCGGAATCGGGGCAATAGTTCATGTTAAGGGGAACTACACCAGTACGCCGTTTGCTTGTTGGTTTGATCCTGCTGATCGCCAGCGGCATTGTTATTGCCAAAACTGCCGCGGGTCACGCAGATCCCATTGCCCCCGTAATTCTTGGGGTAACGGGGATCCTGTTTTTCGCTGTCATCGGTCGTTTCGCAGCCAGAAACATGAACCAGCCCTCCGTACTGGGTGAATTGCTCATGGGGATCCTGCTGGGCAATTTCGGTTACTGGCTGGGCGTGGATTTTATCGAGGTGTTGCGGGAAGGGCCGGCTATTTTTGAAATGATGGATCTCACCATGTCAGGTGAGCCCATGCAACAAGCGGCAATTGATGCCTTGGGATATGAGAAGGCGCCTGAAATCCTGGCTATTCTTCATGGTCCCGGTGGGGCGGCAATGATCCAGATCGCCCATACGGTGGATGTGTTCTCACGTTATGGGGTTATTTTCATGTTATTCCTGATTGGCCTGGAAACCAGTCTGGGTGAGTTAAAGCAAGTCGGGCCGGCCTCGCTGCGAGTCGCGGGTATCGGGGTTGTTATGCCTTTTATATTGGGCTTCGTCATGGCTCGGTTGTTAATGCCCGAGCTTTCCATCAATGTGGATTTGTTTGTAGCCGCCACGCTGGGTGCGACCAGTGTCGGGATTACCGCCCGGGTATTACGTGATCTAGGGCAGTCCCATAGTCTCGAATCGCGGGTAATTCTCGGTGCCGCCGTCATCGATGACATTCTTGGCCTGGTGATGCTGGCGATTGTCTCCGGTATCATTGTATCCGGAGTTTTTGATCCCTGGAACGCCGCGACAGTGATAGTTCTGGCATCGCTCTTTTTGGTAATCGCATTTTCTGTCGGCCCGATGTTTTTGCGCTTTTCGATCAAGATGGTGCAGCATCTTGATATCATCGAAGCCAAAATGTTTATCTCATTCCTGTTTGTCATGGTCCTGGCCTGGTTTGCTAACCTGGTTGGCCTTGCTACTATCGTCGGCGCCTTCGCTGCGGGAGTGATTCTGCATGATGCCTATTTTTATCATTGGGGAATAATTGACGAGCATCAGTTTTCGATCCGTGATCTGATCGCACCACTGGAAGTTATCCTGGTGCCCATCTTCTTTGTACTTATGGGTGTGCAGGTTAAGCTGGAAACCTTTGCCGATATGCATGTGGTGCTGATGGCCGGAGGATTAATCCTGGCGGCGATTATTGGCAAGATTGTCAGTGGTATCGGTGCCAAGCGGACCACAAATCGCCTGGCAGTTGGTATAGGCATGATGCCGCGAGGTGAAGTCGGCCTGGTGTTCGCTTCCATTGGTAAAAGCCTGAATGTGTTCAGTGATGAACTTTTCTCTGCCCTGGTGTTAATGGTAATAGTTACCACACTGATAACACCGCCGTTTTTGAAACTGGCGCTGTTTAACAAGAAACACAGTAAAAGTCTATCCTGATGCCCGCTTATGGTCACACGATATTAACCTGTATTTTGTTGCTATTGGCTACAGAAGTAGTGTCAGTTGAGCCTAATGAGGCAGGTGAAGATATTTATCAGCAAGATGTCGGTGCAACGGAATTCGTCGAGGAGGAAGTAATAGCCGAAGAGAAGATTGTGACGGAGAATAATGACAATACTGAGGTGGAGTCTGTCGAACCGGATGAGGCAGGTGAAGATATTTATCAGCAA
>JAHEIJ010000266.1 GCA_024639445.1 Gammaproteobacteria bacterium | reverse complement strand
TACGCTAGCATTTTTAGTCACTGGTGCTGCATTTGCCCGTACGCCATCGCCTGAAGGCGCATACGTTTATATTATCTCACCGGCGCATGGCGAGGTGGTGAATAATCCAGTGACAGTCAGGTTCGGCCTGATAGGTATGGGGGTCGCACCGGCCGGCATTGATAAATCCGGCACCGGGCATCATCATTTACTTATTGACCTCGCGTCCCGACCGGCCGTAGATAAGCCGCTGCCTGCCGATGCTAATCATAAGCATTTTGGAGGTGGACAGACGCAAACCACACTCGAGTTATCGCCTGGGAAACATACACTGCAGCTGATTATGGGGGACAAAACGCATATTCCACACAAACCACTGGTGATATCGGAAAAAATTACCATTATGGTGAAGTAGTCTGTTTGTAAAGGAAGACTGAAAATGTTGTCATCTATGAAAAAGCAAGTAATTATGTCCTGATCCAACTATTTCTGATGTTTGCAGGACAGTATTTTTTATCTCATAAAAACAAAGGAGAAGGACATGGCGGAAAGTGTATATAAAGTCATTGAACTGGTGGGTACGAGCAGCGAGTCGTGGGAAAAGGCGACGGCAGCGGCGGTAAGTCGTGCTGCTGAATCGCTCAGAGATCTTCGTATTGCCGAAGTGTCAGAGCTGGATGTGCAAATTAAAGATGGAAAAATAGAGTCGTACCGAGCAAAGATTAAAGTCTCGTTTAAATACGAAGGTAAGGATTAAACTGTAGATTTGCAATAGTGGAGCAGGGGCACTGTAATAAGTGGTGCCCCTGTTTAATGGCTCAGAATAATGATAAGTAATCGTATGTTTTCTTCAAAGAGGGGGTTATGAATATAACATTAAAATTTATTGTGGGATTACTGATGCTTGCGTTGTTATCAGCCTGCAACATGCGTGATGAAGTCGAAGCAGTAAAAGAGTTCCAGGATGGAAAGAAAATCTGGATATTTGCACAGTTAAACGTTCCCAAGGAGGATAATACTATTGAGGATTATTATTATTTTGCCAGGATAAACGAATCGCTCTATAAAAAGATTAAAGATCATCGAATTAAACAAGGTTTTATCGTCTTTCAAAATGTAAGATATTGGACGAATGACGACACCATAGAGTCAATTGGCGATGAAATTTATGCCGATGAAATGGTATTTCGCATCGAGGATATCCGAAAAATTGATTTGGTCAAGAACGAACCAAGAGTCGGGTTCAAATATGGTCAAAAAGAAGAACCTGTAGCAGAAAAAACTGCACCGGTTAAAATCAAGAAAACTACATCGAAATAAAAATTACTGTGTAAGTCGTATGCCAGACAAAGAAATATTCTTAGTTTACGACACGCAATGCCCCGCATGCCATTATTATTGCCAACTGGTACGAATTCGTGAATCGGTTGGTAAGCTTAAATTAGTCGATGCTCGCGAGCCGAGTGAAATCATGAATGAAATTACTGTGGCGGGTCTGGATATTGATCAGGGTATGGTCCTGAAAATTGGGGGCGCGATGTATTATGGGTCAGACGCTATCCATATGTTGTCATTACTCGGGACCAGGTCGGGGTTTTTTAATCGAATCAATTATTGGACTTTCCGATCCACGGTGGCCTCAAAGGTCCTGTATCCGATTCTAAGATATTTCAGGAACCTGCTATTAAAAGTTCTTGGCAAGACAAAAATAAATAACCTGACTATTGAAGGTAACAATCGATTTTAGCTGCCCGGGTTAGAGTTATGTACTCGAGTGTGACTGCACACAAGTCCGTTTGTAACTCCTGGATAAAAACAATTAAGGTATTCAAGCCTCGTTTGTTACGGTATAGGGCAACTCCTGAAAGTCGAGACGGGGCGCTTCTTCCGTCGAACCCAGGTGAATGTCACTGTTTTCCGCGCTGGCAATCTGGATTACAGCGAGCAAATCGATACCCCCATTTGGACTAGATTGTGCCTCGACGACTTTACCGACGCTTTGATCCGTTTCATTCGGGCTATACAGGTTGTCACCCGGCGATGGGATAACGTCGCCGTCGACATGGGCGCGATACATACGACGTTTGAGTTTGCCGAGATAATGCATACGCGCGACGACTTCCTGACCGGGATAGCAGCCTTTCTTGTAACTGATGCCATCAAGTGCTTCCAGATTGACCATTTGCGGGACAAACGCTTCCACCGTGGCAGGCAGGACTTCCGGAATACCGGCCTGGATGTCCAGCCAGGACCAGCAATCCGCGCCGACGGGTGTGGCCTGCCGTGCCAATCGGCGCCACAGGGCGATGACTGCTTCCGGCTCACCATAGATCTCAAAACGGGGTGTCGGGTCGGGCAAGCGAATTACGGAAAGGCCAGGGTTCTCCGCCACGGCATTTACCTCGGTCGGGATGTTGTCCAGGATATCGGCCAGGCGCTGATTTGCATCAGGTCCGGCGAATCCAAAGTGCACCTGGGTATCACTGGCATCTTTGAGGGTGACTTTAGAGCGCATAATGAACATGCGCAGACGTTTGAGCGTCGGTTCCAGGATCGAGCGGGGCAGCCGCAGGTAAAACTTCTCGCCCTGCTGAAAAATGCGGAAGGTGGCCAGCATGCGACCTTTGGGACTGCAATAAGCGCTGATCTGGCTCTGGGATACACTTACCAGCCGCATGTCATTACTGAACTGGTTTTGTAAAAAATCACGAGCCTCTTCACCCTCCGCTTCGATCAGACCGTAATGAGAGAGATCGGCAATCACATGGCTGCTGGCGGTGGCCTGCATTTCCTTGTCATTGTCACCAAAGCTCACAACCTGATCACCATCAAGTTTTGCACCCTGTTGTTCGAGTAAAGTCTGCCAATCAATATTCATTTTTGTGTGCTTATTTAAAATAGGGTTTAAGAGTATACTGCGGTTAGTTTATTTGCAGTATCGTTCTGGCTATGTAAATGTGTTCGCTGGATGTTCATTAGATATGAACTAGAATTGAAAACACAATGCTAACAAAATCGCAGCGCCCGAAGTATCTTAATTTATTTAAAATCCGCGAACCGGTGATGGCGGTAGTTTCGATTTTCCACCGAGTTAGCGGGGTCTTTCTGTTCCTCGCCATTCCCTTTCTGATTTACTGGTTGGCACTGTCGGTACGATCCCCCGAGGATTTTGCCAGTGCCAGTGCATATTTTACCTCACCCTGGCTGAAGTTAATTGGGCTGGTGTTGATTTGGTCGCTGGTACATCATTTTTTTACCGGAATTCGTTATTTACTGATGGATATCTCGATTGGCGAAAACCTGCCAGCTGCGCGCATCAGTGCCTGGCTGGTGTTCGGGATAGTGGCAGTGATTATGGTTTTAGTGATAGGAAACATGTTGCTATGACATTTCGCGCTTCAGGTATGCGGGCCTGGTTGTTACAACGCTTGAGTTCCGTCTATATGGTGGTCTTTATCGTGGCGGTGCTGCTTTGGTATGCCATGAGTGACACCATTAGTTACGCAGCCTGGCGTGATTTGCTTGCGCATCCGGTGATTGCGGTTGCCGTGGCCCTGTTTTTCAGCTCGCTGCTGATCCATGCCTGGATCGGTATTCGCGATGTGTTGATTGATTACATGCCCATCATGGGATTGCGCCTGATAATGT
>JAHEIJ010000265.1 GCA_024639445.1 Gammaproteobacteria bacterium | reverse complement strand
GGAACCACCCAACGGGTGCTGGTTAGCGGCCCGTCCCGGAAAGATCCAGGCCAACTCAGCGGCCGCACGGAGAACAATCGTGTGGTAAACTTTAAGGGTAAGTCATTGCTAATTGGTGATTTTGTCGACGTGGTTATAACCGAAGCACTGCCAAACTCCCTGCGTGGTGAAATTGTCACTACCGCCACCATTTGCGCCTGATCCCTATCGATCCCCATCTCTGTTTTGAGTACCAGCGCCCACTCTTCCGATATCGTTCTCGAACCCGCTGACAATGAGCGGCTCGCCAACCTGTGTGGCCAGTTCGATGAACACCTGCGCCAGATCGAGCGACGTCTTGGGGTGGAAGTGAACAACCGCGGCAATTCTTTTCGTGTCATTGGCGATAGCCGTTCCGTGCAGGCTGCCGAAGAAGTGCTGCGGGACTTATATGCCGAAACCGCCAGTCAGGTGCTGAACCCCAACCAGGTTAATCTGCACTTGCAGGAGTCAGGTGTCGATGCACTGGTGGCGGATATCACGCCCAGGGACGAAGTCATTATTCATACCCAGCGGGGGGCGATCCGGGGCCGCGGTCCGCATCAAAAAGAATACCTACGAGACATTCAAAACCAGGATCTCAGTTTTGGCGTCGGACCGGCCGGTACCGGCAAGACCTATCTGGCAGTGGCCAGCGCGGTGGATGCGCTGGAACGGGATACGGTAAGGCGTTTGATCCTGACGCGCCCGGCGGTGGAAACCGGTGAGCGGCTGGGATTTTTGCCCGGGGATCTGGCACAGAAAATCGATCCCTATCTACGTCCGCTGTACGATGCCCTGTATGAAATGCTTGGCTTCGATCAGGTGGCCAAACTGATGGAAAGGAATGTCATTGAAGTGGCGCCACTGGCCTATATGCGGGGCCGTACCCTGAATGAATCCTTCGTGATCCTCGACGAAGCGCAGAACACCACGGTGGAACAAATGAAAATGTTCCTCACCCGGATTGGTTTCGGTACCAAGGTGGTAGTGACCGGCGATATAACCCAGGTGGATCTCCCGCGAGGTCAGACATCCGGCTTGCGGCAGGTGATCGATGTCCTCATGGATGTGAAAGGTATCAGCTTTACCTTCTTTACCCCCAAGGACGTGGTGCGCCATCCCCTGGTGCAGCGTATCGTGACCGCGTACGAGGCCAGCGAGGAGTCCGACACATGAGCGTCACACTCGATGTGCAGTATGAAGTCGAGGCCGGCCCCGACGAAGACGATATACGACGCTGGGTTGAAGCTGTATTGGCAGCGGAAAAAAATACGGCCAAGGTGGAGTTGACCGTGCGGATTGTCGGGGTCGATGAGATTACCGATCTGAATACGCGCTATCGTCATAAAACCGGTCCCACCAATATTCTTTCCTTTCCCTTCGATGCGCCTCCCGGTGTGGAACTTAACCTGTTAGGCGATCTGGTGATCGCGGCACCGGTTGTAGTCAACGAGGCCCGGCAACAACACAAAACTGAAACGGCCCACTGGGCACACATGGTGGTGCATGGGACTTTGCATTTACTGGGTTATGACCATCAGGCCCAGGCCGAGGCTGAAGACATGGAAGCACGTGAGATTCGCATTTTACACGGTCTGGGTTATTCAAACCCTTATTTACTCGATGAGGCATCATGAACGACGAACACCACAGTTCTGAGAAAGAAACCAAATCGCATCGCAATTGGATCGAGCGACTGGGACAGGCGCTACAGGGTGAGGTGAAAGATCCGAATCAGTTGCGTGAAGTGCTGCAGGAAGCACAGAAAAACCACATTATCGATATCGACGCCCTGAGCATGATTGACGGGGTGATCGAAGTGGCGGAAATGCAGGTGCGCGACATTATGATTCCCCGTTCCCAGATGGTGGTGGTGGAGCGCGACGCGGATCTGAAAGTTATTCTGGAAACCGTGGTGGACTCAGCCCACTCCCGTTTCCCGGCCGTGGGTGAAAGCCGGGATGAAGTCGTTGGCATTTTGCTCGCCAAGGACCTGTTGCCCTATTTCCTTGAAGGGGAAGAACCTCGCTTTAACCTGCGCGACATTCTGCGACCGGCGGTATTTATTCCAGAAAGCAAACGGCTCAATGTGTTGTTGAAAGAGTTTCGTGCCAGCCGCAATCATATTGCCATTGTGGTGGATGAGTATGGTGGTGTGGCCGGTCTGGTAACCATTGAAGATGTGCTGGAACAAATTGTCGGTGACATCGAAGATGAACACGATATCGAAGAAGATGCCTATATCTTTCAGCATCATTATAATGATTTTACTGTCAAGGCCATTACGCCGATTGAAGACTTCAATGAAAGCTTCCATACTGAATTCAGTGATGAAGAGTTCGATACTATCGGCGGCCTGGTAATGAACGGTTTCGGCCATATGCCAAAAAAGGGTGAAACCCTCGATCTGGGTGACTTCCATTTCAAGGTCCTGCGCGCCAGCAATCGCCAGATCTATCTGTTGCAGGTCAACCGTCACGATGCCTCGCAAGCAAAATCACAGGCCGGGACGGCCGGTGGTGGTTAAGACCCTTATTACTCATTCAAAAGCTGCCTTGCTCTGGTGTTTTCTCGCCGGCGCCAGCCTGCCGTTGGCTTTCGCGCCATTTAATCTATTCCTGCTCGCCTATTTCGCGCCACTGGTATTGTTTTACTACTGGAGTGATGCCTCGCCGAAACGGGCCACCCTGATGGGGTTCCTGTTTGGCCTGGGTTTGTTCGGGGTGGGCGTATCCTGGGTGTATGTGGCCATCCATGTGTTTGGTTATGCACCGATGCCGTTAGCGGTTTTGCTGACCAGCGCCTTCGTCGCCATCCTGGCCTTATTTCCGGCTTTGACGGGCTATGTGTCAGTCAAATTACAGCAGCGCTTTGGCTTGAGTCGCATTGCCAGCGTGTTGTTGATCTATCCCACAGTGTGGTTGCTGATTGAATGGTTGCGAGGTTGGTTTCTTACCGGCTTTCCCTGGCTCAGTCTGGGGTACAGCCAGTTGAATACTCCACTGGCCGGCATCGCACCACTGTTTGGGGTGTATGCCGTCAGTGGCTTGACGGCGCTCACCGCCGCCATGTTGTTAATCATTCTGTTAACTTCAAAACATAAAACCCGCCTGTTGCTGGCCGGTGGTTTGACAGTTCTGTTTATTGGCGCCACTGCCTTGTCGGTGATCAACTGGACCGACAAACAGGGCGATCCCATCAAGGTCAGCTTGATACAGGGTAATGCACCGCAGATCACCAAATGGGATCCCGAGATGATCCAGGCACGTCTCGACTTGTATGCCGACCTGACCCGTGAGCACTGGGACAGTGATCTGATCTTCTGGCCCGAAAATGCTATGACCACGTTCTACCACACCCTGGTGGATAGCTACTTCACCCCGTTGGTGGCGGAAGCCAAACAACACGGTACCGATCTGGTGGTGGGCGTGCCGGTAGAGAATCGGGAAACTGGCGAGTACTACAGCAGCTTCGTTGTCCCCGGTGACACGCCGGAGATGTATCACAAGCGGCATCTGGTGCCTTTCGGCGAATTCATCCCGCTGGAATCCATGTTGCGAGGGTTGATTACCTTCTTTGACTTGCCCATGTCGA
This sequence comes from Gammaproteobacteria bacterium, assembly GCA_024639445.1. Taxonomy (GTDB): domain Bacteria; phylum Pseudomonadota; class Gammaproteobacteria; order UBA6429; family Thiohalophilaceae; genus JAHEIJ01. Next base: position 15 of record JAHEIJ010000265.1, on the reverse strand, counting down.
GTTTCAGTCGCGGCA
>JAHEIJ010000001.1 GCA_024639445.1 Gammaproteobacteria bacterium | reverse complement strand
GGTTACCGTGGCCCGGACCTGGGGTTCCTCTCCACGGCCTATCGGCTCCCTGATGTTGATGCGGGATGACGGCGTGCATGCCGGTTCCGTGTCCGGCGGTTGTGTGGAAGAAGACCTGGTTGCCCGTTACCGCAATCAACAACTGGCCAGTTCTTACCCAACCCTCATTGACTACGGCATTGATCGCCAGGAAGCCACGCGTTTTGGTTTGCCCTGCGGTGGACGACTGGAGTTACTGGTTGAGGAGTTGGATAATCAGAGCCAGATTCAAGCATTGTTGGACAAGATCCAAAACAAAGAATTGATAACGCGGCAAGTATGCCTGAACACAGGTGAAGTCAGTTTACACTCGGCAGGCGCGAGTGATGATTTTGCTTATACTGACAATGATGTAAAAAAAGTATTTGGGCCACAATGGCAAATGCTGTTAATTGGTGCGGGGCATCTTTCACAATATGTGGCTTCAATGGCATTAATGCTCGATTACCATGTCATCGTCTGTGATCCGCGTGAGGAGTACGAGCAGGGCTGGACCCTGAGTAATAGTGAGCCGGGGATCGAGTTTGTGCGCATGATGCCGGATGATGCCGTGAACGCTTATGCCACTCATCCGCGCAGTGTGATTATCACCCTGGCACATGACCCCAAGCTGGATGACATGGCGTTAATGGATGCCTTGAATTCCGATGCTTTCTATGTGGGTGCGATTGGTTCCCGAAAAAATAATGAAATGCGACGCGAACGCCTGAGAGAACTTGGCATAACGCCACAACAACTGCAACACTTGCATGCCCCGGTGGGGTTACCCATCGGCAGCCATACACCACCGGAAATTGCCGTATCGATTCTGGCGGAAATTACGGCGCTACGTCATGAAGCTGAATAGAGATTGGCTTTGGAATTGTCAGGTGGTGTTTCTCAGGCCACACTAGATATATAACACAACAATTAGACGGTAGTTGTGCCTCATGTGAATGTCACCAGGCCACCAACAGAGTGTTTTATGCTATCAACCAAGAAGTTATTTATTTTATTATTAATTCTCACTTGTACGGCATGCAGCCGGAAAGAGCCAATACAGATTCCAAAAGAAAAGGAAGAATTTTTTGGGGTGTGGGTATATAAGTACGATGAATACGGCAATAATGTCAAAAATGATAATATGCTGTTGGCATTTTATAAAGACAGCACGGTTTCATATAAAAGATGCATCAAGCGAATGAATGGTCATAAAAATACTATTGTGCCTGACGCAAGAATAATCAAACTTACAGACAAGGAATTAGTGATTAACGTAAACTTTTTTCTCAGCATCAATCTTGATTTCAAGATAGAAACATTACCCTATCAGGAAAATAATGACTGGTTCATGAAGGTCGACGGTGCTTTATTACGGAAATTAAAGCCAGGCGAGAAGAGCGATCATGATTCGTGGGACTGTGGCGATGAAGCCAAACAGGATGCTCGGAAAGAAGAGGAGATCAAATTTTAAGCAAACATATACAATTAAAAGATATAAGCACTTGTTTTTATTGCTTAATATAGACGGTCAAAATCGAGAACCGGTTGGCAATTATGGTATCGCAGTTGAACTACAATTTTGTGAGTAGCGGAAGTACTTATTCAGATGGATTAGCAAATGCCTAAGCAAAATCGTCCTGCGGGAAAGTCTATTGACAAAGCCAAACTGGAAAGTGTGGTAGCCGAGGCCCGGCGCGATGCTGAAAAGCGCCTGACCGGTTATCGTGAACAATCTCTGCGTATTCATCCCTGGATTTGTGGCCGTTGTGGACGCGAGTTCACGCGTAAAAACCTGCATGAGTTAACGGTCCACCACAAGGACCATAACCATGATAACAATCCGCCTGATGGCAGTAATTGGGAGAATCTTTGTTTATACTGCCACGATAACGAGCATCAACGGCACGTTGATCAAATACGTGGTTATACCGGGCTTGCTCCCAAGCCAAGTCAGACAGCGAAATTCAACCCGTTCGCCGGGTTGTCCGATATGCTGGAGCAGGGCAAGGATGACAAAGAGCAGGAATAAACTGGAGTTAAAAGGCTAGAGCTCTTTCTTATGAAGTATTAATTTGTTGTGGTGGCGTGATGAATGAATTTATTAGCACGATTTCTCCTTTTGAATGGGGATTACTTGGCATATCAGTAATTGCGTTGATACTTGCCAGTCTGGCTTTCCGACGGGCTGGTCTTGCGATGCGGCAAGGTAATATAACGCCGGCGGGCACGGTCATCCGCTTCGAGGAGCGGGAGCTAGAGGAGCAGGATGAACGGCAAGCCGTAGCCCTGGAAATTTCAGCGAACAAGGATGAGCATGACCACGTCGCCCTGGTTTTGAGTAATACCGGCCGGTTGGCGGCAATGCAAATTCATCTGTTCATTGATGCGCCAGAGCATATCTTTAATGCTGACGATCTGGGGACTGGCGTCGATTCGGCCGAGGTGAAGAGCGGGTCAGCGATACATCCCCGGCTCTCGGTCCTGGATGAGGAAAATGTTCTGCCGATTGCCGAGATTCAACCTGGCAGGGCTGTCGAAATACCGGCGGTATTGACCATGGCGTACGGCAAGATATGTGATTTTCCCGTCTCCATGAAATGGAAAGACGAGGACAACGTGAGCCGACAAGTGAAAGCAGTACTCACAGTCTAGATTTAGCTAATTAATTCTCCACCTGACTGGGTCAGACGCAACGGAGTGGCACTGGAGAATGGTTTAAAAAAATTAAGGGCCACCGTCAGGTGGCCCTTGTTGTTGTACAGCATAGCCTTAGCGAGGCATTTCCAAGTTTCGCTCCGGCCGACTGAAGTTATGGCAGTTGGAGCAATCAAGATCCTTGCCATCTACATGCTTGTTATGTACCGGGTTGAAGGCGTATTTTTCCGGTTCCCTCTGGAATTTAGACACGTCCTCCCTGTCATGACAAGCGGTGCACACCTGCATCAGGGTTCCCTTTAGTTCATACCCAAGTTCACCTTGCAGATCCATACGACTGGTGTTCCCGTGACAGTCATTGCAGCGCAGTATGTCATGCTCATCGATGCCATGATTGATCAGCTGATAGGTATCGGTGGTGATCCACCTGTAAGCCGTATCGCGGGGATGACCCATGTTTTCCAGACCGTTCTTAACCGAGGTGGTCACGTTGCCGGAACCTTTGAGGTACTCATAGGTATCCATGGCAATGAGTTGGTTACTCCCGTCGTCGGTTATGGGCTGGTATGCGGTTTTATACTTAAACGGATACAGCTTGCCATCTGTGACATCGCCCACGGGGCGTGAAGTCGGATAAGTATCCTTGTCAGTATCATAGGTGCGTGAGGCGTCATCACCCAGTAGATAATTATCGCTTTGACGGTTCCACCATTTGTACTCGGGGACGAGATAGCTTGCCTTTTCCGTATGCGGATGGCCCGGGCAGGGATTCTCTGCCGTACAGGTGGTGGCATCGGTACCGTCGTGATGCGTTAACCAATCACGATGTGTCTCGGTGGGGTGTTTTGCATATGTCGGAATATGACAGGTTTGACAGGCCACATGGTCCATATGGGTAACGACATCGTTGGGATGGTGATGTTCAATGTCGCTACGTGAATGACAAGTGGTACAAGCGACTTCAGAACCGCGACTTGGATCATCCGTAGGACGGATATCGGAGCCCTTGCCGATGACCAGGTGGTTCTTGAATGTGTGACAATCCTGACAGCTCAGATTGGCTTCCCGCGTGTTCATGTGATAATCGAAGTGTTCATCCGCATTATCAATAAGCGCCAGGGACAGGTCCCCGCGTTTCACCCCATCACCACCCCCGGCTTTGGCATGGCACTGTAGGCAATTAGCCCGGGTGGGTTCATGAATATTACGGACCATGCTATCGCTAGGAGTGGCTACCCCCATCGATCCGTCCGGAAGGCGAGTGCGCGCGGAGGCATATTCGGTGTTATGACAGACAAGGCAGTCAATATTCTCAAGGCCTGCGGTGGGGTCATCCGGGCGTTTACCGCGTCCCGCATGACAGGAACCACACACCGGCCAGTTACCTTCAATGTTAATACAGTAACTGTTGACCGCGTTGGTCAGTTTCCCCTGCGGTATGGATGTGCCATTGGTCATGTCGGGGGCCTCTCCCAACCATTTATAGTGGGTCGAGGCGTGGACCTCGTTGGCCTGATCCGTGTGACATTCCAGGCAGTTGGCCGGATAGTCCTGATAGCTCAGGTTGGCGTGAGGGGCCTCAGCCTGGCTGACGCCGGTTAAAAATAGTGAGAAGCTAAAAATACACAGGGCTATATACAGCCGTATTTGCTTATTCATGTAGTCCCTCCTTTTGGTTTTGTGTTGATCATCCATGCCCAATCCGCCTGGTGATAAAACCGGGATATATTTTTATAATTCTATAGTTGTTTACTATAGTTTTTAGCGTAATATTATCTGTATCAAAGATAGTTGAATTGTACTTATAAGCATTACTGCGTTATGTGATCAGGTATTCTTTTTCGAATATTAGTGTTATCAAGTTAAACGTCGGGATTCTATGTACTGGTTAATTTATATTGAAATATTGCAAAACTGTTAACTCATTCACTCAATTGATCTATATCAAAATAATGTCTTTTAGTCGGCGTTCATTAATTTTTTATGTCTTGCCTTTATTGGTGTCCTGTTCGGGATTCAGCGTACAGATGAAGACAGAAGCTGAATCGGGCTATTTACCAAGCGATCAGAACATTCCCAATAAGCCGGTGCATAACAAGACTGACACGTTAAGGGTTTTAACCTTGAATGTTGCGCATGGAAGAAAGGACGGGACTAATCAATTGTTCTTGAGTAAAGAGACGATTGAAGCCAATCTAACAGATATCGCGAATGTACTGACAAAAGAAGACGCTGAGATTGTTGCTTTGCAGGAGGCGGACGGGCCGTCAGGCTGGAGTGGTAGTTTTGACCATGTGGCATCGATTGCTAAACAAGCAACTTACCCCTGGTATTATCGGGCCAATCATGCAACAAGCAGGATGTTTACTTATGGTACAGCGATTTTATCCCGTTTGCCGATATCCAAAACAATAGAACATACCTTTAAGCCGTCCCCGCCAACGCTTAATAAAGGGTTTCTGCTCAGCCGGGTTACCTGGAAGCCAAAACCTAACTCCTCTAATAAGGTATACATCGATATTGTTTCTGTCCATCTGGATTTTTCAAGACGTAGCGTGCGGCAACAGCAAATAGATGAGATGGCAAAGGCATTATCAAATCGAAAGAATCCAATGATAATCCTGGGAGACTTTAATAGTAACTGGTTCTCAGAGGCATCCGTTGTTAAAGATTTGGCTGAAAGAGCAGGCTTTAAGGTATATAAACCGGGGGCTGATAATATGTATACCTATGTATCAAAAGAACGCCGACTTGACTGGATTCTAATATCCAGCGAGTTGGATTTTGTGAGCTATCGCGTGCTGCCGGATGTAATTTCAGATCATTTTGCCGTGGTGGCAGAAGTGAAATATTTACAGTAAACCAATCTATATTGTATTTTGGTATATAATTCTCATTAAAACAACAACTTATAAAATGTATAGTGTATGAACAGCGATTGTTTTTAATAAGTGAGGGAAGTATTCTTTAGCCTCCCAATGAAAACTAAAACAATACAGCATGAACAACCTTTAACCACGATTCCCGTCGTGGTCCATGCCGCTTGCCACAGAGCAAATCCAATTAAAACAATAAAAAGGACCAGGTGATGAATCAGGAAGTTGTCAATAAATCTACACTGCTACTACTGCTGTTGTTTATTTCCGCGCTCTTTCTATCCATGATTGAGGTGTTTCTGATGACCCTGTTTCTGGCCGGGTTGTTCAGTGCCATGGCCCGTCCTGTATACCTCTACCTGGCTAAGTTATTTGGTGGTCGGCGTCACCTGGCTTCGATGGTCACGCTGATACTGCTTTTCTTTATTGTATTGATACCGACGTTACTGCTAATCGGCATTGTCGTTGGACAGGCAATCGAAGTCGGTCAGTCGGTGACCCCCTGGGTCAAGGAAACCTTGTCAGACAAGGGCGCGATCACTGAGTATCTGCAATCCCTTCCATTTTATAAACACATCCTGCCGTATCAGGAAACGATCATTCAAAAAGCAGGACAGTCTGTTGGCGCCATTAGCAAGTTTCTGGTTGATGGGTTGTCAGCTGCTACCCTCGGTACCATGCATTTTGTTTTCATGGGGTTTGTGATGTTGTACAGCATGTTTTTCTTTTTCCTGGATGGAGACAGGTTCATGAAAAAGGCACTGTATTACCTTCCTTTGGATAGTGATGATGAAAATCGTATGCTCGAAAAGTTCACCTCGGTCACACGGGCAACTTTGAAAGGCACTTTTATCATCGGTTTCTTGCAGGGTGCCCTGGCCGGTTTGGCTTTCTTCGTGGTAGGCATACCCAATGCTGTATTCTGGGGCGCAATCATGGCGGTGTTGTCGATTATTCCCAGTGTTGGCTCGGCGTTGGTTTGGATACCAGCCGCAATTATCCTGATTGCAAATGGTCAGGTGGCTGCTGGCATTGGTCTGATTATTTTCTGTGGTGTCCTGGTAGGCAGTCTGGATAATCTGCTCAGGCCGATACTGGTGGGGAAAGATACCAAACTCCATGAGTTAATGATTTTCCTGAGCACCCTTGGTGGTATTTTCATGTTTGGTGTGGTGGGACTGTTTATCGGGCCTATAATAGCTTCCTTATTCGTTACTATATGGGGAATATATGGTGTTGCCTTTAAGGATGTATTACCTGAGGTGAAGTCTGCATCAGAAACTCAGGAATCAAATGTTGAGACTGGTGATTAGAGATTTATTAATTATAGAGTGAACTGTTATGTCCGTAGAACTGGTTATTACCGCTTTGGGCGAGGATCGACCGGGTATTGTCGATGAGTTAAGCAACGTGCTCAGGAATATGCAACTCAATATCGAAGATAGTCGTATGAGTGTGCTCGGGGGTGAATTTGCGATTTTGATGCTGGTGAGTGGCACGAGTAACTCGATTGATGAATTCATTGATGAAATACCGGATTTGGAAGGTTCTCTCAGAATGAAATTGCAGGTGAAACTCACCCGCAAGAAACCTGTCACACAAGATCTGGCCCCCTATGCGGTTGAAGTGGTCTCAATTGATCAGCTAGGGATTGTTCAGGATATTGCCCGGTTTTTCTCCAGCCGCAATATAAATATCGTTGATCTTGATACCAGTCGTTATGCTGGGGCCCATACGGGTACCCCTATGTTTGCGCTGCATTTGACGGTTGAGATTCCGGCTGATGAGCCTATTGCCAGGTTGCGGGACGAATTTATCAGTAGTTGTGACGCACTCAATCTTGACGCCAAGATAATTCCAATGGTTTAAGTGGCAGTCCAATGCTCAGAAATAAACAGTCGAGTCGTTCCCTGACTGCTTTTATCGTGACCTGGGCTTTCGTGATTCTGACGATCACGGGCCTGGTATTGTACGTTGTGCCACAGGGTCGGGTTGCCTACTGGACCCACTGGTCATTGCTTGGCTTGGGTAAAGAGCAATGGGGCGATGTGCACATGATGTTCGGCGGGATATTTATTTTCACCGGTATTATCCATCTTTATTTTAACTGGAAACCGTTCAAGAAATTTCTTGCTGATCGGGTCAAAGGTAAATTACAGCTTAAACAGGAATTTGTGATCGCCATGACGTTTTCCGTGGTGATTGTGGTGATGTCTATCTTCCATATTCCACCGGTAAGTTGGGTGTTTGATTTAAATCAAACCCTCAAGGATAGCTGGGTGACCAGTCCGGAACTGGAGCCGCCCTTCGGCCATGCGGAAGAAGTGTCTCTTGCCGGAATATCCCGCCGTATGGGCCTGGATCTTGAGCAAGGCGTGGCTGCACTGCAGCGAGAGGGATTTGACTTTACTGGCCCGCAGGATTCCCTGGAGAAAATTGCGCTTGCCAATAATGTCACGCCAATGGATGTGTATGCTGTTATTAGTCGGTATGAGAAAAAATCAGAACCTGTCCCGGCATCCGGAATGACAATAGAGGATGTTGAGGCACGTTACGCCGGAACCGGCCTGGGACGAAAAACTCTGGCTGACGTCTGTAAAAGTGTTCAGATTGGAATCACGAATTGTGAGGAGCGTTTATCTGTAAAAGGATTCAAAGTTGCAAGCGACGAAAAGTTAAAACAGGCGGCTGAAAGGTACGAAATTAACCCAATTGATGTACTGAAAATGCTTCTGGTAAATGACTATAAGCCGGATAGCTAATACAACATTATGCTTCAAGTGATAAATAGATAGTCAATGATAAACATTTACAAGCATGTCGTTTATATTTCCACTGTGGCATTACTGGTTAGTTGTGCAGGTCTACAAAAAGATTTTAAGGAACCAACAGTCAGCGTCACTTCTTTTCGAGCGTTGGCTTTGGAGGGCATGGCGCTGCGCTTTGAAATCGGTCTGCATGTAATCAATCCAAACCGTATGGCAATAGTACTTGAAGGTATGTCATACACAGTAAGTATTGAAGGACGCCAAATATTGGCTGGTGTAGAAAATGATCTGCCTATGATCGAGGCCTATGGCGAGGGGGATATTACATTGACAGCCACGGCTGATTTAATCAACAGTATCAGCCTGTTTGCTGATCTGGTGCGACAACCACGCGATACGTTTACGTATAAATTTGCCGCCAATCTTGATCTTGGGGGCATATATTCAGGGATTCCGATCGAGAATGAAGGCCGAATTTCCCTGGCACCGATGACCAGGTAAACTTATTACAGGAGTAAGTGGGTAGTGGAGTATCTGGTCCTGTTAGCCGTGTTGCCACTTTTATTTATTGCCTTTTATCGATTACAAATTGCCAGACGCTTTGAAGACCTGCCAACCTCACCGATTGGCGCAGCTGCGCAGGGTCTGGTAGAGATCAAGGCCAGGACGGTGGATATGAATAACAGACCGCTACTGGTGCCACATTTGGGAATCCCTTGCGTCTGGTTTCGATATGAGACTGAATACAATAGCCGGGAAAATGGCAGAGTGGTGACTGATGCAAGAGAAAGTTATGATCGATTTTATGTGGCAGATTCAACCGGCATATGTGCTGTAGATCCTTTGCGCGCCGAGGTTCACCCCAGAAAAAGTAAACAGATTCGGGAAGGAGGTGCTTTGTACATTCTGTCCTGGATAGGAATAGATGACTCTATTTATATTCTGGGTTGGCTACATACACTTCACCCCAGGCCCAAAATCGATGACGAGATTCGTAATTATAGTAGTACAAAGAGCGGCATAGAAACCGTAGTAAAACGTTACGGACATTTAAAGGGAAAACTCGACCGTATTACGCGTGCCCCCTATCCAGGAATACCGTTTATTATCAGCACCCACTATGAGCATACCCTGGTTAGAAAGTTAAAAAGACAATCAAGGTATTGGTTTGGTGCATTTTTTGTTACTTTAGTTTTGTTATTTTTAATTATAGATAATTGGCAAACCCTGTTATCTATGTAATCACCAATTTCCATGCAAATTAATGTGTGAGGTTTCGTCGTGAGAAAATCTATCCCCTGGCTGACCCTGGGTATTGGGTTATTACTTTCCCTGTTGTTGTTACGATTTAGTCCACTAACCACAAGCAGTGGATTTATACTACCAATGTTAACGGCATTATTGATGAGTGAATTTGGGTTCATCATCACGGCAATTGGTGCGGGTATTAGCGTAAGTGATTTATTGAAACAAGGGATAAAATTGCGCCCGGCCGCATTATTGATTGGCAACCTTCTGCTGGCGTTGAACTTTATGAATCAGGGACTTTCGCTCTGGGCCGAAACGGGTGGTCTTGGGCCCTGATGCCATGTCTGGGGTTTCTGTTGCGGCGATTGTAAGTTGTGCTGCTCATTCTAGCCGGGTAAAGCAACAACCATTGGCAATATTTCAGGCAATGTCGTTATGAGTTGATGCTTGTAATGTTTAATGAAAGGCTGCTGATTAAAAGTGCACGGATCCCCGGGAGCTATCATGCTTATCTAAAGAAAATGATAACTCCGTTACACTTTAAGAATTAGCAGACTGCAAGGGCCGTCCGGCATGATCAGAATAGTCCTCATGTAGAGCAAGATATTCATAAGCTTTAGCTAGTGAATGTTCATCACCCACGTTGCCGGGAAAGATGACCACTGGCAAGTCCGGAAACCGGCTGTGATTGCCCGGACAACACACTACAGAGCAGCCAGGCAAGATCTGTCCGACTACCCGTGATGTGCGCAGGTTCAGCCCCTTGCTTAGTACATCGTTAGAGGTGATACCGCCCTTGCTAATCAGGAAGCCGAGATTTTCAGGTAAGTTTCGCACAATATCCATCAGGAATTCTGATACCAGCATTCCGAAATCGAGTCTCTCTGCTTGTGAAGTAAAAGTCTTTTCCAAACGGCTGGTAAATATTACTGCCGTTTTGCCTGCCTGGTGAATATTTACGATATTCGCTGAAATTGATTCCCGTAAAGACTGATAATTATTTTCAATACGGTCAACATCAACTTCAATTGCACCAATACCTGGCATTTTCAGCAAGGCATCCAGCTGTTGAGTTGTTTTTTTAACATGCGAACCGACAATAATCGCGCCTGGTTTTGAGTTGCGAACATAACTCGCCATATTCTCTGCTTTAACCGGTTGCGGTGGCAATTGAGATAGTGCGGTTAACAAGCTTGCGGCGCTGCGGAATAGAAATCGCTTTCCCTGTTCTGCAGCCGTCATCAGTTGACTACAAAAATTGTTCAAGTCTTGTTGAGTCTCACTATCGACGACACAACATTGATTGTCAGACAGAGTCATTAAGCGATCCAGGCTATCGCCACGTACATCATTTAACCGAAACGTACTACCTCATTGGCCTTGATGCGGCCCTGGGTTTTTTCCTCTACATAGTCAGGCAGGTAACTGTGTTGATAACCAAACACCGAGTCACGTGCAAATTCTGTTTCATGCACAGGTACCGGTTTATCGTCCACCATTAAATAATGTACACTATCTTTGGTGAAACGACCGCCTTCAAAAAAGGCCGGCACCATGAAGTGCGCATCAAAAGGCCCCAACTCTTCAGCGATTACATCAGTTTCAACAGGGTAGTGCCCGCGTAGAGTTGAGTCAGAACGACTTACAATCAAAGGATTAATCGTATGGCCGGATAAATTTATCTCTTCAAGCGCCTGTTTCAAATTAACACAAACTTCACGGGTAATACCGGCAGCTGATTCAGCATCCATGCCGCGCGTGTTGGTTAACACAAAAAACAAAGGCGCATCATCCAGTAAGCCTTCTTTTAATGTTGTGATATCCCAACAGGTAAGCAATAAACAGCTATGTACAGTCTGCGAGCCGGTTGGATCATCATCAAGTACGATTATTTTGGTTTCAGCCATTGGCTTTGCCTCTGGTTAGAACATTTTGAACTAGTCACATGCGGTTATCCCGAGTTTGGCCAAGCATCTCCTGTCAAGAGATGTTTTATATCAAATATTATTGATACCTCGGCCAAACCCTGGACAACAATATGACGACTATTTCATCAACGTCTCAATACGATCAATCATTATCTCTGGGGTAATTCCATTGAATGCCATGATCTCATTGGGTGATGCTGTTGTTTCACCACGCTTCCAGCAAATGGTATCGCGTCTTGGTGCGGTGGTGCGCAGCAACACCGGTTCCAACGGTGCACTTGGACCACCACTCACTGCCATTAACATATCACCATGAAATAACGCATTGAAATCATCATCGCTCATGAATTTATCATCGGGTTGCGATACAGTATCCCACGCGATATCGCCCGGTCGATATAAACGACGCGGATTCAATACTGCAACAATCCGTACTTTATAACCCTCAGCTTCAAGCTTGTCTTTTGCCTCGAAAACTGGCAGATAAATCATGTCGCCTGTAACCGCAAAGACAACGGTGCCTTTGTTACCAGATTCTGACTCATAGATCGTTGCCGCACCTTCTTCAACTGCGGTGCGTGCTTCAGCAATACTCATGTAAACCGGCAATGGACTTTTCGATGCAATAATCACCATGCCTTTGTTAAAGCTGTTAGTCGCATATTCATATGTTGCTTGCATCGCATTAGCATCACAAGGGAACAATGGATACACGTTGCCATTACGCATCATGCCTGCAAAATAGTTTTCTATTTCCGGGCGTTGGTGCGTCCAGCCATTTCGGCCTTGCTCTAAAGCCCCCGCAGTAAACATGGTTACAATAGATGGTGTCTTGCGACGTAATTCAGCCATTGCTTGCGTTACAGTCTGAATGATAGGCCAACCATTGATTGCAAACGATTCATATGACAGCCATATCGCACGTGATCCAAATAAAGCCAATCCTGCAGCAAAGCCTGCGCAGGCATCTTCATTCAATGGCTCATATACCTGTCCATTCGGTTCCTGGTTGTATAATGGGTCCATAGTTGGATGGCGAATCTTTAATGCATCATTAATGTTCTTCATTGCTGACGCTTCATTACCATCCGCATTCGTAACGACAAAACGTTTGTCAATTTCACCGACTTGTGCAACCAACGCACCCATCGCTGTTGAAGGTACGGCTTTTTCATCCCTGGAAAATTCCTGCATCTTTAAACTGGGTAATGGGATAAGTTCAATCTCAGATTCAGTTACTACTGTTTTAACTGCAGGACCTCCGCCAGCACGACTAAAGTTATCACGAACGATTTGCCAGGCCGATTCAGGCAGCGCACGACGCTGCAAACCATCAATGATATGTGGCTGATCCAATGTATCTGTTGGATATAAATTATGTGATTTAGCCCCAACCGTGTGAACGCCGGTGCCTTTTAACTGCTTGATTATAAATGCAGTCAATTTACCATTCATGGCAGAACTGGCAGCTTTATCAATACCTTCCAGCACTGCTTGTGTAAACGCCAGACGATTCTTCAAGGAGAAATAGCTGCTATCTACATAAGCACCCTCTTGGTTACTGTCGTCGAAATCTTTGGCATCAACCAAAACAACTTCTTCAAATTTGTGACCTTTCCAATAGTTGATCATCTGCTCATTATTATGCAGAGAAACCATTGAATGATGTTCCTGTGAATACCCATTCCAGATTAAAACAGGCAGGAAATTCGTTACCTCAGGATAGGCGGTATTGAAATGCATCATGGCATTGAGAACATACGGCTCACCCATACCGCCATCACCTATCGTTACCGGGAATAATTTATCACGGTGTAAATAGGCACCAGCCATTGCGAAATGTTGTCCCTGACCTAGCGGGCCTGCGGGCGACAGCAATCCGGGAATCGCCCCGGATAAGTGACCTAATAAACCGTGTTTTTCACGGAAGCGCTGCTGCATGTCATTCATGGTAGAGATATCCATCTCTTCCAGCGAACCGTCGAGGAACATGGACGAATAGAAGCCGGGCGCATGATGGCCAACTTCAGTGACGATATTTGTGTGACCTAACATCATTAAGGCCGCATGGGCTTCCGCACTGGATGCAAAGCCGCCGGGATGACCTGAACCTTTAGAACCACAGAGCTGTAGCGTGACATAGCGTAAAGCATCCGCACCCAACAGTGTCTGATAGACCGCCGCATCGTCGATCTTTGCCATGGCTGATTGGCCCTCAGCAATAACAGCTGTAGAGGCATATTTGTCATAATCTGCCCATGGTTCGCCAAGATACTGAATACCCTCGCAAAAGCCTGGCAGATCGGTGAATTTTTTAGCGGTGTTAACACTCATCACGCTTTCCTCCGTGTTGATGAAATCGTTGGGGTACAATAACCCGACATTTCATAATGTATAACGATTTCACAATGTGAAAAATTTATCTTAAATAAAAAGCGGTGGTAGTCATATCACCGCTAAGTAATCTCTTGCATGAACAATAGCTTTTAATTTAATATTTCGCAAGACACAATCGTTTTCATAATGTGAAATAATTGGACAAATCAACCGCATCAATTCAAGTTATCGATCGCTCCGCCCGCCTGATGCAGGCGATTGCTGTGTGTAACAGCGCTGCCAGTTTAAAAATACTCTCAGCGGAAACCGGGCTTCATCCCTCGACGGCTTTTCGTATCCTCGGATCGCTGATCGAAGTTGGTTTTGTAGAACGGGATAATGCCGGTCACTACTTCATTGGACGTAAAATCTCACATCTCGCCAACCGTGCGCGTCATGGTGGCGATCTTCGCGAAGAAGCCCGCGATGTCATGGAGCAACTGCGCGATGAAATCGGCGAAACCATAAACCTGACTGTACGTGAAAATGATGAAGTGATATATATCGAACGTGCCACACCTAACCGCATGATGCGGGTTGAACAGGTAATTGGTAGCCGTGCACCATTGCATGTTACTGCGGTTGGCAAACTCATGCTCGGTGAGCTCGGAGCTGAATTTATTCAGGCTTACAGCAAACGCACAGGTCTTAAGCCTTACACCATTCACACTCTGACTTCATTGGAAGATTTGAGTGAAAATCTGCACCAAGCAACAACACAAGGATTTGCGTACGATGATGAAGAGGCAGAGATTGGTGTGGGTTGTATTGGGGTGCTAATACATAACAATAATGGTGAGGTAGTAGGTGGCTTGTCCATATCCGCACCGATTGAACGGCGCAAAGACGAATGGGCGTTTATACTAAAAAGAGCAGCCAAAACAATTACTGAAAGATTGTAATTTGTTTATTCTTTATCTCAACGAATTATCTTTGTGTTAACACCCAATCTATAGTTACTTACACATTATTGTTTTATGCTGTTAAAGATTTCCATCAACACGATTTTTATTCAACATGAATCTTCTTTTTTTATGCACAGGTAATTCATGCCGTTCCCAAATGGCAGAAGGCTGGGCTCGGAAACTTGCGCCCGAGTGGTTGCGGGTTCAATCAGCGGGAATTGAAGCCCATGGCAAAAACCCCCGTGCAATCGCGGTCATGGCTGAATCAGGGGTAGATATTTCTTCTCAGGAATCAACGCGTGTTACAGAGGATATGCTGCAAGCGGCGGATCTGGTCGTAACCGTTTGTGGCCATGCCGATGAGCATTGCCCGACGTTGCCGGCTGGGACCCACAAGGAGCACTGGCCACTGGATGATCCGGCCAAGGCAAGTGGAGATGAGGAACAGGTAATGAACGTGTTTCGAGCCAGTCGTGATGATATCAGGCAACGCGTAAACGAATTGCTGGATCGCCTCAGTAAGCAATATATAAGCAGGCCAGAATAATGAGTGTGCAATGTGAAACCACAGCCAAGCAGGCACTTGGCGCCGAGATGGGAGTTTTTGAGCGTTACCTGACATTGTGGGTGGCGCTGTGCATTATTGCAGGAATTGCACTGGGTCATTTCTTCCCTATACCGTTTCAGACTATCGGTCAGTTGGAGATCGCCAAGGTTAATATCCCGGTGGCCATCCTCATATGGCTCATGATAATTCCAATGCTGCTCAAGATAGATTTCGCTGCCTTGCACCATGTGCGCGAGCATTGGAAGGGAATTGGCGTAACACTATTTGTTAACTGGGGAGTGAAACCATTTTCCATGGCCTTGCTTGCCTGGTTGTTTATCCGTCACATATTTGCCGATTTTTTACCGGCAGACCAACTCGATTACTATATTGCCGGGTTGATTATATTAGCGGCAGCACCCTGTACGGCCATGGTATTTGTCTGGAGTCATTTGTCTGATGGCGAGCCCCATTTCACCCTGACCCAGGTTGCACTAAATGACACCATCATGATCTTCGCATTTGCGCCAATTGTAGGTCTGTTGCTGGGGTTGTCGGCGATTATCGTGCCATGGGATACCCTGTTTTTGTCAGTGGTTCTGTACATAGTTATACCAGTCGCATTTGCACAATTGTGGCGCAGAATTGTGCTTGCGCGAGGCGGTGAAGCAGCGCTGGAAAAATTGTTAAAACGATTACACCCTGTTTCATTGAGCGCCTTGCTATTAACCCTGGTATTGCTATTTGGTTTTCAGGGAGAGCAAATATTAGCGCAGCCTCTGATTATTTTGATGCTGGCCATCCCGATTTTGATCCAGGTGTATTTTAATTCAGGACTGGCCTACTGGCTTAACCGTCAACTCGGCGTGGCCCATTGTGTTGCAGCACCATCCGCATTGATTGGCGCAAGTAACTTCTTCGAGTTAGCTGTTGCCGCGGCGATTAGTTTATTTGGTTTTTCTTCCGGCGCGGCACTGGCGACTGTAGTCGGTGTGTTGGTAGAAGTCCCGGTAATGTTGTCGGTTGTAAAAATTGTCAATGCCACACGGGGCTGGTATGAGCAGAAAGCGACAAGTAATCATTAAATACATAAACACAAATGCAATTAGCTTTAAGTATATAAAAATATCAATGAAGGATGAAAAGTTAATGCTAAATGTAAGTTCCGATGTGACAGGACGATCATTTCTGATTCGATTCATAGGGGGGATAAAAAACTGTTGTTAGAGTTTTCGAAAATGGCGGGCAACAAAAAAGCGACGCATGCTCATAGAGCAGCTTGAGGGAATTGCTGATTGATTAATAAACTCAGCATGCCATCTCACGAAGTAAAAAAGTGTCCGCGTTGTTCTAATCTGTTCGAGTGCAGATCCGGATCGGTACTATTATGTGACTGTCAATCAGTGGAGCTTACAGAGAAGCAACTCGAATATATTGCATCGAAGTATCTAGATTGCCTGTGCGCGAAGTGCCTCATGGATGTCCAGGCAGAGTATAGTTATTGTAGTTGAAACACACATTTTGCCTGATTACGGTGATTAATATAATAAAATAATTATTAATTTTTATATATGGAGGGAAAGTGAATTATAGAATACCTACCCTGATAATAAGTAGCGCTCTCTTGTTGATAGTGGGGAATAGTCTTGCGCAAGATGTCAAACATGATAATTCCTGGTGGTGGAGTGACGCCTGGTGGAACGATGGCAAGATTGAAGTGCCAACCAACTATGATGTCCAAACCACCTGGATCGAATACCAAAGTGATGATATTGATGTGCCGGCGATGGTGGTGCGCCCCAGTAAGAAAGGCAAATATCCCGCAATATTATTTCAGCATGGACGTCGTGGGCTGGATGATCTGGTGCAACGCCATGCCAGGCGCCTGGCTGCACGAGGTTTTGTCGTGCTTGCGCCTGATATCTACAAGGCCCATTTTATCGGGACACATCCCATTGAACACGACTATGAACTTGAAAAAGATGTCGATAAGGCGGTGGATGTGCTATTGGCACGCAAGGATATCAGCAGCAGTAAGGCCTGTCTCTATTCTCACACCCGCGGTGGTTATTACACTTTGAAAGTCGCTACCACTTTCAAGCGACAGAAAAAAGACATTGCCTGTTATGTGTCTTACTATCCTCATCTACAGGATCCTAATGCCCCGGAACCCGCGCAGGTTTACGGCTATGCTCCTGAAATCGAACAGCTTGATATACCGGTTCTGGTGTTCATCGGAGAAGATGATCAATATCAACGGATGCGTGTGGCGCAAACAAGCATCAAGGTTCTGCAAGACAAAGGTATGGACGCACGTTTAATCATTTATCCAGGTGTAGGTCGCGGATTTGATTTTCGTCCCGAAAATGTTCGAACTTTTGCAGATGATCTGGCATCAAAAGATGCAATTCAACGTGCAACAATTTTCATTAATAAGCAGCTGAAACCTTACATAAATTGAAATATTTATTGTAAAACAAATTGGGCAGGGCCAATTAGTTGGTCCTGCCCCACCTGACACAAGCCCGAAGTGTTTAAGCGACCTTTCCCAACCGGGTGGCTTCCGGGACTTCGACCAGTTTGCCGGTTTTGACATCATAAATGTAGCCATATACCGGGATATCATGCGGAACCAGAGGATGATTACGGATTCGTTCCACATCTTCAATTACACTCCTGGCATTATCGGAAAAAGTCAGCCAGTCGATGTAATTAGCTTCGTTCGAGCCGGGGCCTTTACCTGTGTCATGCCAGCCTGAACTATCAACTGTGGCTGTTTTCAGACTGCTGGCAAGCAGTTCCCGCATAATATCATCAGTGAAAGTTTCCATTCCGCAGTCGGTATGATGAATTACAAACCACTCTCGCGTTCCAAGTAACTTGTAGGAAATGACCAGGGACCGAATAGCGTCATCGCTAGCGCGGCCACCGGCATTTCGAATAACATGGGCATCACCCTCTGCCAAGCCGGCATATTTGGCCGGATCAAGACGCGCATCCATACAAGTTAATATTGCGAAGTGTCTTCCCGGCGGGAGCGGCAGATTAGATTTATCACCAAAATCAGCGACATATTCTGCATTTGCCGCCAGCACTTCGTCCAGGATATGGCTCATAACACACCTCCATTGACTGTTAGATTAGATTGTATGATGCATAATGGAATCCCTTATTGATTTAGGGGGAATCCGACAGCATAAGGCTATGCTGTAAAGTTCTGTTTAAGAATAACTAGCATAGTACGATATAAATATTCTGTATTGTGCAGTAATAATAATTATTTAGGAGTATGAGTGGCATAATTATGAGAGAAAGATATTTTTTTAAGGATTTGAATAAACACTAACAACTGACGCAGATTGATTTATGATTGATTCACATTTCGGGTAATGGATATCGTGTATTCAAGGAGCGAGGTACACATGAAGCCTGTTCATGTTGTGGTAATTGTTGTGGCTCGTACGCTTCTTCCTCGGAGTAATTTGAAAAGCGCAGAAAAATTCCGAGAGCGATGAGTAACAGGCTAGCGGAAATGATAATAGCAACCGGGTAGTAGAGGTTGCCGGCCAGGTCGAGTTGACTGTATTTTATTACGAGCAAAAGTCCTTCAAGTACCAGTGCGATACATACTATACTAACAAAACGGGGCACGGTGCGGCGGAGCACTATGACTATATGGTCGTCTTTATGCTCACCATATTCTTTGCTTACAACCAGGCCAAGCTCAAAAATTGCAAGAGCAATAACTGCAATATTAATTCCTTTTACAAATGAACTGATCAAGTTCTCCGAGCCAGTGAAGCCGTACCAGATTTGTTGCAGTGTAAGACCGGCAAGTGAAAACGCAAATAGAAAGAATATGGCTGAAAAGCCGAGCGCCATGATTTTCCTGAGATAGCCGAGATTAAAGTAAATCATATATTATCGCTCCGATCCGTGGTTTATTAAAATTATCATGCCAGGTTGTATTTGAGCAGTTGCAAGCGTGATATTTGAGTAACTCTGTCACAGTGAGTTCAGTTAATTTCTTTGTTTTGTGATTATGTTATCAAAAGAGCAATTAAGTAGGTTTGATGAGTTGGGGTTAGTAGACTTTTGTAGAAATAAAAGATAGAGCATTCTCTTATGGCCGTGTAAATGTGAACTATATATGTATTTTTCGAATTCTTGACTACAATTAACCTGTTCAATAAGGAGGAGATGATAATGACTAGATTAAATAGTGGCACTTATAAGGTTATGGTTTTGATGCTGACAGTCATCGGGAGTCTGGGATTGTCTGCGGCTGCAAATGCTGAGCGCGGCATGGGTAAAGGTGGCATGCACTGTGGTCAGGGTATGTATGGAGCCTGTTGGAAAGACACTCTCACCGATAAGCAGCGCAACACGCTGGCCAAAATCAAACTTGAACATATGAAAGTACAGGTGCCGATCAAGACAAAAATCAAAACAATCAAGGTTGACCTTGCATTGCTGGTAACAGCAGATAAACCTGCCACGGCGGCGATCAATAAAAAGATCGATGAGTTGACCAAGCTCAAAAATGCCAAAATGAAGGAGAAGTACAGGTATATTGCGGCGAAGCGTGAGGTGCTGAATGCTGAGCAACGGGTACTGTTTGATATGAAAGTTATCAAAAAGGCCATGAAAGGAAAGCAAAAGGGCCACTACAGACACTAGGCCGTATTTATTGTTGTACTTCAATACTTGTCAAATAAAAGCCCTGACCAGCAATTCAGGGCTTTTTTATTATCAGTAATAAAATTCAACATTTGCGTTTACTCAGAATTCACTATAATTTATTAGACAAACTTCAATACAATAGAACAACATCATGTTTGAGTCAGTTGAATTAGGGCAATCTATTCCTAAGGATGAATTCAAGGAACAGGAAGCAGAAATTCGTGCCCAGTTATTGGAGTTGCAACGCGAATTACGTGAGGCAAAAATTGCGACTTTGATTATTGTGGCTGGCGTCGAGGCGGCCGGCAAAGGTGATGTGGTTAATCGTTTGAATAAGTGGTTTGATAACCGTGGCATCCAGACACACGCATTCTGGGATGAGACTGACGAAGAGAAGGAACACCCGGAAGCCTGGCGGTTTTGGAAGAGAATGCCTGCCCGGGGAAGCATCGGAATCATGTTCGGTGGTTGGTACTGGGAACCTTTAAGTGAGCGGGCGCATGGAACTATAACTGATCAGGATCTGGATGAAACCAGTCGAGCAATTAGTGACCATGAACGCATGTTGTCATTGGATGGCATGCTAATTATCAAACTCTGGTTTCACCTCTCCAGGCGAAGCCATACCAAGCGTATTAAAAAGCGTTATGAAATACAAAAACATATTAAAGGGTTACCGGGAGAGGGGACTGGCGTTAAAGCTTATGACGAGTACCTGGCTGCTGCCGAGCGTTGTATTCGATTAACAGACAGCGGTGAGTGTCCCTGGCACCTGGTCGAATCTGATGATAAATGGTTTCGGGACTACAGTGTGGCCCAGGTATTAATTCCGATGATGTGGCAACGACTTGAGGAACATCGAACCAGAGAGCAGCATGGCCAGAGCCAGGAGCCAATCATTTCGGTTGATAATCAACCACTGACGATACTTGACCGTGTTGATTTAACCGCTTCTCTGACGCGTGACAAATATACCGAGTCTTTACATCGTTATAAAAAAGAATTGCATGAATTATCGTGGGAAATGTATGACGCCAAGCGTTCCACTATTATTGTGTTTGAAGGTTGGGATGCGGCAGGCAAAGGTGGTGCTATTCGCCGTATGACCTCAGCGATTGACGCCAGATTGTTTCGTTCAATCTCCGTTGCGACACCAACGGACGAAGAACGGGCACAGCATTATCTGTGGCGTTTCTGGCGTCATGTGCCACGAGCAGGATATATGACGATTTATGACCGTTCCTGGTATGGACGGGTATTGGTTGAGCGGGTAGAGGGCTACGCACCGACCAATGAATGGATGCGTGCTTATCAGGAGATTAATACTTTTGAGGAGCAGCTTGTTGAGAATGGTATTGTGATAATCAAGTTCTGGCTGCATATTAGCCCGGAAGAGCAGCTAAGGCGATTCAAAGAAAGGGAAGAAATCAGCTGGAAGCAGTACAAGATTACGGAAGAGGATTGGCGTAATCGCGAGAAATGGGATGAGTACAAGCAGGCGGTCAAGGCTATGGTTGAGCATACCAGCACCGGCCATGCGCCCTGGTCATTAATCCCGGCTAATGACAAGCTGTTTGCACGTATAGAAGTATTAAAAACAGTTTGTCAGCGTTTGAAACAATCGCTTAAGAAGAAATAAGAAACCTGAAATAATTGGTGACAGCATGAATATTGAGGGTTCGTGTTATTGTGGCGAGGTAAAGTTTTCTGCTATTTCCCATACGCCTTATCCGTATATGCGTTGTTATTGTTCCTTTTGCCGCAAGACATCAGGTAGTGGTGGTTATGGTATTAACATCATGGCGCAGGTGGAGTCATTAATTGTACAAGGACAGGACAATCTGGTCTTTCATCATGGTATGCAGCATGACCCTGTCACAGACAATCTGGTGCCAGGTGAAGGGAAGCGTTTTTTTTGTCGTCAGTGTGGCAGCCCCTTATGGGCGGCAGACCCACGCTGGCCGGAGTGGTTCTATCCCTATGCCTCCGTTGTGAACACACCATTACCCAGGCCGCCAGAGTTAGTCCATATCATGCTCGAATTCGCTGCCTCCTGGGTAGAAATACCATCGGGTCAGCGGCATCGCCATTTTGATCGATACCCCGACGAAAGTATTGAGCATTGGCACAAACGCCATGGATTGTATGAAACATGAATTCTGATTAAATGACTTGCCTGGATTCAAGTTCTATTAGATGATCTAGTTCTCCACTTAATGTAGAGAAAGTCATGCATATTACTCCATTCTCAAGAGTTTCTCATTTTCTGTGCCTGGTTCCAGTTTTAGCCACGTGGCTGGCCGGATGTGGCGAGCAAACCCAGGAAGTAAAACCCGTCGTCCGCCCTGTCAAAACTTTGCTGATAGCTGGCGCAAGCAGTGAGTTTCAGCGAACATTTACCGCCAGGGTGCGTGCCTCGGATCGGGTCGAACTGGCGTTTCAGGTTCCCGGTAAAGTCATTGAATTGCCGGTAAAGAAAGGCCAGCAAGTGGAGCAGGGCGACTTGATTGGGCGTCTCGATCAACGGGACTACAAAAGTAACCTGCAATCTGCCCAGGCGGAATTTGATAAAGCGCTGGCCAACTTTAAACGTGGCGATGAACTGGTAAAGAAAGGCTTTATCTCCCGGACCGATTATGACCGGTTGATTGCCCGCCGCGATGTCAGTGCGGCCGAACTCGACAAGGTCAAAAAGGCCCTGGATGACACTTCTTTAAAAGCGCCGTTTGGTGGTGTAGTTGCACAACGTTTTGTGGAGAATTTTACCGAAGTTCGTGCCAAGCAAGAGATCGTCAGCCTGCAGGATACCTCGCTTCTGGAACTGGTAATTTATGTGCCGGAACATATCGTGGCCATTATGCGAGAGGGAGGGCCGCGTAACGCTAAATTATATGCTGAATTTAATGCTATTCCGGGTGAAGAATTTCCTCTGACCATTAAGGAATTTTCTACCCAGGCGGATGCGACTACCCAGACCTTTGAGTATGTGCTGACCATGCCCCGGCCGGAAGGGCGCAATATCCTGCCGGGGATGACGGCAAATGTGCATGCGTCCAGAGGGGATCTGGATGAAAGCCAGGTGCCGGCTACTTTTACCATTCCTGCCATTGCGGTTTTCGCGGATGAAAAAAGTCAGTCCCATGTCTGGATCATCAAACAACCTGACAACATTGTACATGCCAGGCAAGTGACTACAGGAAATTTATCGGGCTCTGATCAAATTGAAATTATTTCCGGTATTAAATCGGGAGAGATGATCGCCATTGCCGGTGTGAGTCAGTTAAGGGAAGGCATGCAGGTCCGGCCGGTGGACAGGATCGATTACTAGTGAATATTGCCGAATGGAGTATCAGAAAGAGCGTCATCACCTGGGTGCTGACCATCCTGATGGCGTTGGTCGGTATTTTTTCATTCATGAATCTCAGTCGGCTGGAAGATCCCGAATTCACTATCAAGGAAGCGCTGATCTATACCCCCTATCCCGGTGCCTCTGCGGCCGAGGTGGAAGAGGAAGTCACCAACGTCATTGAACAGGCGCTACAGGAACTGGGACAACTGGATTATGTGGAATCCCGCTCGCAACGTGGTCTATCCATCGTCAAGGCCTTCATCAAGAAAACCTACGGCAAGGCTGAACTCCCCCAGGTCTGGGACGAGCTGCGCCGCAAGGTAATAGATCGTCAGTCCCAGCTTCCACCCGGCGCAGGGCCATCCATCGTCAATGATGATTTTGGCGATGTATTTGGTATCTATGTGGCGATCACCAATGAAGGTTATACCAACCAGGAAGTCTATGAGTTTGCAAAGTTCCTGCAACGGGAATTGCTGCAAGTCGTGGACGTTAAACGCATCATCATATTTGGCAACCAACCGGAAGTGGTGTATGTGGAGATGCAGCGCGAGCAAATGGCGGAGTTCGATATTTCGCCACAGGAAATCTATACAGCACTTGCCGCAAAAAACCTGCCCGCCGCGAGTGGTCATGTGACCCTTGGGCCTGAATATATTCCCGTTAATCCCACCGGTGAATTTCAGTCAGAACAGGAGTTTGGTGATCTGCTGATTCGCGGTCGAAATCAGGAAAACGATCGCCTCGTGTATTTGAAAGATGTCGCCACCATCAGCCGGGGTTATCAGGAACCGTCCAATGTCTTGCTGCGTTTTGACGGCAGACCGGCAATCGGTCTGGCCATTTCCACTGTTTCAGGCGGCAACGTAGTAACCATGGGCCGTGCCCTGAATGCCCGTATAGAGCAGTTAAAGCCGTTGTTTCCACTGGGTATGGAAGGTCACATTATTGCCTTGCAGTCACAGGCGGTGACCGAAGCGATTAACGGTTTTATTAAGAATCTGCTAGCGGCAGTGGCAATTGTCATTGTCGTGTTGCTGGGATTCATGGGGCTACGCAGTGGGCTGATCATCGGCGGCGTGTTGTTTATTACCATTGCCGGTACGTTCATTTTTATGGACTTGGGGGATATCACGCTTGAACGCATTTCCCTTGGAGCACTAGTGATTGCTCTTGGGATGCTGGTGGACAATGCCATTGTAGTGACGGACGGCATGCGGGTAAAAATGGAGCAGGGACTGGATGCCCTATCGGCTGCGAAACAGGTAGTGGGGCAGACCGCTGTGCCGCTTTTGGGTGCCACCGTTGTAGCGGTCACAGCGTTTGCTTCGATTGGGACCTCCGACGATTCCACCGGTGAATATACCGCCTCACTGTTTTATGTGATTCTGATTTCCCTGTTACTAAGCTGGGTGACGGCGGTGACCAGTACGCCGCTGCTGTGTAAAACCTTTCTCAAGACCAAGCCGGTGACAGAAGGTGATGCAAAGGATCCTTATGCCGGCAAACTGTTTCAGGTCTACAAGCGCTTTTTAATTCTCAGTATCCAATTTCGTTGGGTGACCATCGGGGTAGTCATTGTCCTGTTTTTATCCGCCATGTTCGGATTTGGTTTCATGAAAAACAGTTTCTTCCCTGATTCGACCCGGCCCCAGTTTTATATTGATTTCTGGTATCCCAACGGCACGCATATTGAGGAAACCAGCCGGAAAATGGCAGCGATAGAAAAGTTTCTGCTGGAGAAAGAGGACATCAAGCATGTCACCACCGAGATCGGTGGCGGTCAACCCCGTTTCCTGCTGACCTATACCCCGGAATATCCAAGTCATGCGTTTGGCCGTATGATTGTGGATGTGGACGATAGCCGGATCATCCCAGGACTGTTTGTCAGCCTGCAGGCTGAGCTTGAAGCACATTTTCCCGAGCCCATAACCAATGTCCGGATGTTTGTGAATGGTCCGGCCACGGGTGGGAAAATCCAGTTGCGTATATCCGGACCGGACCCCGCAACACTGCGTCAGCTGGGTCAGGAAGTGGAAGAGATTGTCTTCAGCGATCCCGGTGCCAAGGCAGTCAGGAAAGAATGGGGTGAGAAGATAAAAGTCCTGCGTCCTCAACTGGCCGAGGCCCAGGCCCGCCGTGCGGGGATCGACCGCCCCGATGTAGCGCGCGCCATGCAATATGCGATAGAGGGCACGGTAGCCGGTGTTTATCGGGAAGATGATGAACTGCTCAATATCGTGGCCCGCTCTCCGGAAGATGAACGGGTCGATCTGGATAATCTTGGCGGCATCCAGATCTGGAGCCCGGCGGCACAAACCCAGATCCCTATCGGTCAGGTGGTGACGGAGTTCAATACCGAGTTTGAGGATCCTTTTATCTGGCGGCGCAACCGTGAAAAAATGTTGCGTTACCATATCGATGCGCGGGATGAGTTACCCAGTCAATTGTTTAACCGCATCAAGCCAAAGATTGAGCAAGCCCTGAACGTCGATCTGGCACAGTATTTTGATGAACACTTTGCTGAGGGCGAAGATCCCTTTGCCGGATTTACTGCCAGTACTATTCCCATCATTGAGCAGGATATTATTCCCCTTAAGGATGAGCTGGGATATAGCATGGCATGGGGTGGCGAGGCAGAAGACTCCGCCCGGGCACAGGCTGCATTGGCCGAGACGATACCGATCTTTTTCGGGTTAATGGTGTTGATCGTGCTGATGTTGTTCAACTCGATCAAAAAGACGCTCATTATCTGGTTGACTGTTCCCTTGTCATTAATCGGTGTGACCGCGGGTCTGCTGATTTTCGCTCAACCCTTTGGCTTTATGGCTTTACTCGGATTAATGAGTCTGTCGGGGATGTTGATCAAGAATGCCATTGTTTTGATCGATCAAATTGATGCCGACCTGGCAGCAGGCAAGCCGCCGTTTCAGGCTATTGTTGATTCGGGTGTAAGCCGTTTAATCCCGGTGGCGATGGCCGCGGGAACCACCATCCTGGGTATGTTGCCATTATTGACCGATGCTTTCTTTGTCGCCATGGCGGTGACCATCATGTTCGGGCTGGGGTTTGCCACCGTATTGACGTTAATCGTAGTGCCGGTACTCTATGCCATATTCTTCAAGGTCCCCTACCAGGCGCCAATTTTGTCCAAAGAGTAAGGTAATAATTAATCAGATTGTATAAAAAACCCTGATTCTCGGCAGCGCCTCTGGCATGTGCTGAAACTGGTGGTCGCCACCCTCAAAGATGACTACCTCGGCACAATGTCGATAACGTTCTGCCGCAATCCGGTAATCAAGCACTTCATCGTTCTTATCTAGTAGCAGGAGAGTGGGCACGGGTTCAGTACAGGGATCCGGCACATCCAGCGCCTGCAAGGCATTCAGATGCGCCTGTGTCAGAGTATAGGTTTCCCCTGTGTAGAAATTGGTATTCTCACCCAGATAGTCATGCAGCGTTGCCAGTGGCATGAGCGCCGGGTTAATCAAGACCGCTTTCAGATTGAACTGGTGTGCCAGATATTGAGTGTAGTAACCCCCCAGGGATGATCCGATTAACATGAGAGGCTGATTTTGCTGCAGATTTCTCCGTACGAGCTGCTCAAGAAACGCTATCGCGGTTTGAGGGTCGTGATGGTAGGTCGGTGTCAGCATAGGGATATCGGGCAGATGATCTTTTAGGAACTGCCCTTTGGCCGAATTGCCGGTACTGTTGAAGCCATGTAAATAAATTATCATAGGTTGCGCTAATACATGATATAACTATTTGAATTTAAGAAGATATAAGCACATTCTAATGCTTTGGCAATAAATAACCCCTAACTTTTTAGTATTGATTCTTTCTCAATAAGCTTTATATCTTAGTTATAACTCGAGGTAATTATGGTAAGAGTCAAGGAGGAAGACATGATAGACGTACTTACAGATGAGCAGAAAGCAAAACTGGTCCTGGGTGTTCATGATAAGGACGCTGATTATGAGGATTGGACGGAGGAGACTGCCAGCTCGATTGCGAAAATGGAAACAATTGAATTAACCGATGCCCATTGGACCGTGATCAGGTTCCTGCGGGACCATTATGCGCAACATGGTACGAGCCAGCATGCACGGACATTGACGAACGCCCTGGAAGAGAAATTTCAGATCCAAGGTGGATTGAAATATTTGTATACCCTGTTTCCGGATGGTCCGGTGAGTCAAGGTGCAAGGATAGCCGGTATTCCCGTGCCCAAGGATAGCAGCAACGAGTCATTTGGTTCGGTTTCCTGAATTTTTTTGTTACAGGCGATGTGAATATATTTAATCACCGCTTATTTTTACAGCACCGGCTTTCCTGGGTACCTTTGTGAAGCCGGTGCTTTATTATTTGTACGATCCCATGTGTAGCTGGTGCTGGGGTTTTAAGCCGGTATGGGACCAGGTGCGGGAACGACTAGAGGGTGAACTGGGTATTGTTTATGTGGTTGGCGGGCTGGCTTCAGAGACCCACACACCCATGTCGGATGAAATGCAGACCTATCTGCAACAAGCCTGGCGTAAAGTCACCGAACATACCGGGGTCTGTTTTAATCATGACTTCTGGAATTTGAATACCCCCAAACGCTCTACCTACCCGGCCTGCAAGGCGGTGTTGGTGGCTCGTCAGTCTGGCCTGGAGCTGGAGATGTATGCGGCTATCCAACAGCTTTACTACCAAAAGGCGGGAAATCCATCTGAATATGAAAACCTGTACCAACTTGCTGAGGATTTAGGACTGGAGCGGCAACGCTTTATTGAACAGATCCATTCCAACGAAATCGATACCGTTTTACAGCAGGAAATTATTTTGGCAGAGCAGCTTGGGGCACAAGGTTTTCCCAGCCTGGTGTTACAGTATGAAGGCACCACCCGGTTTATTGAGCACAGTTATACGGATGTGGAAGAAAACCTCAGGCGGATCCGTTCGCTGTTGAAATAAGCATCTTTTAATGATCAAAGTGCCTAACCCTAAAATTTATGCAGTTATCGCTTAGGGCAGAAGCATACCGCGTATCGTGAAAAACAGCATGGCGGCCATTAAACCCGACATGGGCACAGTGATCACCCAGGCAGCGATAATCTTTATAAAAGCAGAACGTTTAACCAGGTCCTTGCGGTAGACTTTGCGCAGGGCTTTCCGTTCTTCCTTGGTGATAATCGGGGTTGTTTTCTTAGCCTGCTGTTTGAGTTGTTTCAGCATCAAGCCCTTGTTGGCAATCGAGGCGCGATTGAATTTCTGCAGGAAAGCTTCGACTTCATTTTGATTCTTACCGATATGGTGTCGCTTGATCTCGTCAATCATCTTGGCGTAGCTGGATTTGATAAACTCACGCAGGAAACCCACACCAAACACGGCACCGACTGCAATATGGGTCGAACTCACGGGCAGGCCCAACTGACTAGCAAAGATGACCGTGATCGCCGCAGCCATGGCGATACAGAAGGCACGACTTTGGTCCAGGTCGGTGATTTCCGTACCTACGGTGCGGATGAGCTTGGGACCATAAAGCGCGAGTCCGATTGCAATACCCATGGCACCAATCATCATGACCCAGAGTGGAATAGCGGCCTTGGTGGTAACACCTTCACCGACGATGGCCGCATTGATGGCGGCCAGGGGACCGACGGCGTTGGCAACGTCATTGGCTCCATGGGCAAAACTGAGTAAGGCGGCGGCAAAAATCAGCGGGATGGTAAACAATTTGTTGATGCTGGGTTTATCATTCTTCAGCTTATTAGCTTGTTTGCCGATCAGTGGCTTGATTATGAAGTAGACAACTATAGCGATAATAAAGCCGATCAACGCAGCCTCATGAAACTCGAATTTCCAGATTTTTTTCAGTCCTTTGAGGATCAGATAGGTACTGAATGCCCATGCCATGAGTGCCACCAACAAGGGAACCATTTTACGGGCTGCCGCCGTCATGTCGGCCTGATAGGTGATGCTGCGTTTGATGAGGTAAAGGAAGCCGGCGGCAATCAGGCCGCCACACAAGGGTGAAATGACCCAACTTGCAGCAATCGCACCCATTTTGTCCCAGTTGGCGACTTCCCAGCCACCGGCGGCGATGCCGGCTCCCAGCACCGCGCCGACGATGGAATGGGTGGTGGACACGGGTGCCCCCAGTGCCGTGGCAATATTCAACCAGACCGCGCCAGCCAACAGTGCCGCCATCATCAACCAGATAAAGGTATCCGGGTTGCTAATCATCGACGGATCGATAATGCCTTTTTTGATGGTGCTAATTACGTCTCCACCGGCAATCAGTGCCCCCGCGGCTTCAAAAATGGTGGCAATCAGAATGGCGCCGACCAGAGAGAGCGCCTTGGAACCCACTGCCGGGCCGACGTTGTTGGCGACATCATTGGCCCCAATGTTGATTGCCATGTAAGCCCCAATGACAGCGGCGATGACGAGCATGGTGCTGCCCGGAATGTCACCAACCTTGAAATTGGCAAAAAAGACGATGCCAAGGATAAAAATGAGGCTGAAGCCTAGCCGAAACAGTTCGCGGTGTCCGAAGAGTGTTGCCTGCTTAATCGAGGCAATGCTTTTAAGTTCCATAATCTCAGATCTGCTCGGGGAATGTGTTAACTGGTGGAGTACCACCGTGAATGTGTTTACATAAATTGGTATATAAAGCAAAAATACCAGCGTATCATGGTGCGTTATTTACTATTGGTCACTATTATTAACTAGTGGGCATTGTCCTAAAATTGTAACAATTAAACCAGCGCAGTGGTGACCAAAAAATAGTCAATCAGGGAAATATTGCTTATTCCTGTAATATTTATCTGAGCCCGATAGAAAACCAACGGAGATGCCAGTGGTGAATTTCGCTACGGGCATATAGATATTCAATTCGTTACTTATTTTTGTTCAGGGCGCATTTGTATCTTATTATTGATTAATAAGAAATTAACAATGTCTGACAGACAGTAGCACTTGTCTGCATGGCATGTACTGCGAGGGAGAGAATAATGACACTGTCACTGAATTCCAGTGTATTCAACGAGGGCGGGGTAGTCCCCTCCAAATATACGTGTGAAGGCGATGACGTGGCACCTCCGCTGGAATGGGATGGTGTACCTGAAAATGCGCAAAGCCTGGTCCTGATCGTCGATGATCCGGATGCGCCTGATCCAGATGCCCCCAGGATGACCTGGGTGCACTGGGTAGTTTACAACCTACCATCGGATGTAAGAGGCTTACCCGAAGGCGCTATAGCAGACATGCTGCCGGTTGGAACGAAACAGGGCCTGAATGACTGGAACAATATCGGCTATGGAGGCCCATGCCCACCAATTGGCCGGCATCGCTATTTCTTCAAACTCTACGTTCTGGATACCATCCTGGAAAACCTGAGTACCCCAACCAAGGCAGAGGTTGAAGCCGCCATGCAAGGACATGTCATTGCACAGGCTGAACTGGTTGGTACTTACAAGAAAACCGGTGACTAGGTATTGGTAGGGAATTAACTACCAGAGGGTGAGAAACGCTATTTCGAAATATTAAATCAATCAATAATAATGAGGTGAAAAAAACATGACCGATGAACTCAAAGCACATTTAAAAGAACGTAAAACCTGGCTACGGGGTTTGTACATGTTGTTGTTTGCCCTTTTTTATACAGTGGCGGAGGTCGTTATTACGGCAGTAGTCGTCTTCCAGTTTTTATTGGCCTTGTTTACCGGAAACTCGAATGAGCGGTTGTTAAAGCTGGGGCAAAGCCTTAGTACCTATGTATATCAAATCCTGCAGTTTCTGACCTTCAATAGTGATTACTATCCATACCCATTTGGCGCCTGGCCAAAAGGAACACCAAAAGAGTCCGCCAATCAAAGCAAGGTGGCTGGTAAGGGCGGAACCAGTGAAAACGTAAAGGAAATTGAAAAGCCATCAGATTAAGAATGAAAGTTGATGTTATGTCTCGTGTTTGTATTTTTTCGGATATCAGGAATAAGTGATAAGAAATCACATGACGGTAATATCTGGAACAGATAAAAAGGCTATTAAAAGATTTGTTCAGGGGGTGCTCGGCTGCACATGTCCAAATGAGGTGTTTCTGAACATTAATTTGGAAAAAAATCCGTCAAATTTCGTTGACATATCACAAGGTGATCTGATTATGATTGGTGGCAAGTTGCTTGTTTACCTGCTCAAGCCAAAAGATGGAAAAGTCCTGGTAAGCAAGCTAGAGCAGCTTTTCAACCGGGGGCGAGAGATGCGAGATAATGGAGGATTTAGCCGTTTTCGGCTGGTTGTATCGATCCTGGGAGACCAGTCAGTCCGTGAAATATTGTCTCAGAAATTCGAAAGTCTTAAGAATCTTGACGAAAGAGTGCATTTACACGTGATTGAAGTCGATCAGATACCAAGCGTGATTGCACAATAAAATGTCTTGATAAAATATTAGATAGAATTTTATTTATTTTATTTAACAGGCAGGTACTTACAATGATTAGTACCTGGTCTATATTTAATCTATCCTTTAATATATACAGGATGGGCATTGTGTAATGTTCACAGTCAGCTTAATACTTACAAAAGGGAGACAATATCATGGCTATGGCAAAGAAAAAAACCAGAAAGAAAAAGACAGTAGCAAAGAAAAAGGCAACTACCCGAAAAAAAGTTTCCAAGAAAAAAGCAGCAGCGACCAAAAAGAAAGCCGCTGCAAAACGTAAAGAGGCAATGGCTACATTACGAGAAAAATTCAGAGATGCCAAAGCTGAGTTGAGAGAATTGAGAGCCGTCACCAGTGAAAACCTGAAAGCCAGCAAGGAGGTTGCCAAGGCAGAAATGGATGTATTGAAGGAGCAGCTTGCTGCGGCATTGAAGCGTGAAAATGAACTCCTGAAACTGGGTGAGAAGAAAGCCAGAGCGATGCTCGCCGCAGGAGAGCGGTGGGAGAGAAAGCAGGTTGCCAGAATTAAAAAAGCAGCGAGTAAGAAGCGTCGCAAGAAAGTTTCAGCATCATAACATCAATATCAGAAAACGGCCCAAGTAGGCCGTTTTCTTGCTATGAATTATTCGGAAAACCCCTAAGATAATATCTGGATTATTACACCTGATGTAAAGGATCGAGAGTATGAAATTATATTATTCAGCCACTTCCCCTTATGTTCGCAAGGTATATGTGTTTGCTATTGAGGCAGGGTTGGATGAAAAAATTGAGAACATTGTCACTAACCCCTGGCTAGCGGATACCAGCCTGTTGGCAGATAACCCGCTCTCCAAGGTGCCGACGCTAATTATGGACGATGGAGCCGTGTTATATGATTCTCCGGTAATCTGTGAGTATCTTGATAGTTTAAATACCGGACAAAAATTGATTCCGGTAGCAGGCATGGAACGGTGGATGGCGTTGCGCCTTCAGGCGCTGGGTGATGGAATACTTGATGCCGCTGTAATGCGGTTTCTGGAACGAAAACGCCCCGAGGTACAGCAATCCAGCGATTGGGACGCTACTCAGCTTTCAGCGATTCAACGTGCATTGGTGTATCTTGAAAATAACATAGATGACTGGGTTAAAAACCTAACTATAGGACAGATCACAGTGGCTTGTGCTCTGGGTTATCTGGACTTTCGATTTTCCAGTGATAAGTGGCGTTATAAGCAACCATTATTGGCCAAATGGTATTCTTCTTTTGCAGAACGCACATCAATGCAAATAACTCAGCCCCAGAGTTCCTAGTCTGAAATATTGAAGCGCAATTAACGTTGTTTAATTAAAATGGATAAAATTTAACCCCAATTTATGCTATACCTCTGGCAAATCTATGACGAGAGTTGATATTAAAAACAAATTTTCAAATCTGTGTTAAAAACGGAATAATAATGGCAACAGGATCAAAAAAAGTAATATTTGCAGCCTTAATTGGAAATTCATTAATTGCAATAACCAAATTTACAGCTGCATTTGTTACTGGCAGCTCTGCGATGTTGTCGGAAGGTATTCACTCTCTGGTAGATACCGGTAATCAGGTGTTGCTATTACATGGATTGAAACAGGCAAAAAAACCGGCTGATGAAAAATTCCCATTCGGTCATGGTAAAGAAATTTACTTCTGGAGTTTTATTGTTGCTATTCTGATATTCGCTCTCGGTGGAGGGATATCTATTTATGAAGGTGTGCAGCATTTGCAGCACCCCAAAGCTATTGATAAACCTTTTATCAATTATATTGTGCTGGGTCTGGCGATGCTTTTTGAGGGCGCTGCATGGTTATTTGCCTTACGTGAGTTTACTCGTGCGAAAGGTAAATGGGGTTATATAGAAGCAGTACAACGGGGCAAGGATCCGTCGTTGTTTGTTGTTTTGTTTGAGGATACCGCGGCAATGCTGGGACTCATGGTTGCTTTTGCCGGCGTTGCTTTGGCAGACATGACGGGGATCCTTTATTTTGATGGTGTGGCATCAGTAATTATCGGTCTCATACTTGTTGGAACAGCGATTTGGCTGGCTTATGAAACCAAGAGTTTGTTAATTGGAGAAAGCGCTAATGCAAGCGTGGTTCGAGGGATACGTAATATTCTGCAAGGATATAGACAAATCCAACACATAAATGAAGTTCTAACAATGCATATGGGACCGGATTTTGTGCTGGCAAATATTAGTGTAGATTTCAGAGATAATGAAACTGCTAGTGGCGTTGAATCCGTGATTGCTGAAATCGATAATACGATAAAAACGCAATATCCGCAAATAAAGCGAATTTTCATTGAGGCGGAAGCCAGGAAATTTAGCCTGAAGGCGCAACAAAGCTGAAATAATGGTAGAGAATGTACCAGCTATATTAAAATCGAGCTCAACGACTAATTTCGGTTAATTGCCTTTTCAGGCCTGCATGCCCAGCGGACGCCATTTGTCGTTGTAAAGCTCGTATTATGAATGTTCAAAAACCAATAGTATTGCCGGTAAAGCATGTAAGTATTTTGGTGCACTGGATTAGTGATACAGTTAGAGCGTTCGCACTAAGACAGTGCGAATAGTATGCTACATTAATATTACGTCAAATAATAAGCCCTTTCTTCTCTATACAATCATCAGTCGTTTGTTTTAATCTAATATTTAGTAAGTTAATCTCATGATTATGCAAACTCCAAAGGGGTGAGGTGATGGAACTTGGTTTGATTGGTCTTGGGCGCATGGGTGCAAATATGGCACGGCGATTACGGCGTGCGAATGTCAAGCTCGCTGCTTATAATCGTAATCCAGAGATTACCCGTTCGCTAGCCGAGGAAACAGGGCTTACGGCAACGGCATCACTGGATGGGCTTGTCGAGCTATTACCCACGCCACGTGTTATCTGGTTGATGTTACCTGCAGGGGATATCACACAGCAACATATTGATCAGCTGTCCGACCTACTTAATGAAGGTGATATCCTTATTGACGGTGCTAATTCTTTTTACAAGGACTCCATGCGACGTGCAAAGCAGCTAAATGAGCTTGGCATTCACTTTATTGACGCAGGTGTGTCAGGAGGCGTCTG
>JAHEIJ010000264.1 GCA_024639445.1 Gammaproteobacteria bacterium | reverse complement strand
CACCGCAGAAGCCTTGCTGTACGGTATTCTGCAACTGCAGAACAAAATCCGACGCACCAATACCATTGCCCGTTAAAGAGCCTTTACTTAATGTCTGA
This sequence comes from Gammaproteobacteria bacterium, assembly GCA_024639445.1. Classification (GTDB taxonomy): domain Bacteria; phylum Pseudomonadota; class Gammaproteobacteria; order UBA6429; family Thiohalophilaceae; genus JAHEIJ01. The sequence goes on along the minus strand of JAHEIJ010000264.1, from coordinate 3,562 downwards.
TTATTACACCACTCTGGCTGCAGAGGCACGCGATCAGCTTGCCGGTTTGATTGAATCGGTGGACGTATCCTTTAATGAGTTGAATATTGTTGTTAGCAAAGATAAATTGCTCGATACCTGCCTGGCATTGCGTGATCAAAAGGCTTTTGCTTGCGAGCAACTGATTGACCTGACGGGCGTAGATTACAGTGAGTTCGGTGAAGGCAAGTGGCAGGGGCTGCGATTTGCTGTTGTCTATCATTTGCTTTCTATTCGAAATAATCACCGCATTCGGCTCACAGTGTTTGTTGATGGTGAGCCGCCTTTAGTGGATTCTGTGGTTGACATCTGGAGTTCAGCTAACTGGTATGAACGTGAGGCCTTTGATCTGTTCGGCATTATCTTCGAAGGTCATCCTGATTTACGTCGTATTCTGACGGACTATGGTTTTGTCGGTCATCCTTTCCGCAAGGATTTTCCTTTAACGGGTAATGTGGAAATGCGCTATGACCCGGAAAAACAACGGGTGGTTTATCAGCCGGTGAGTATCGAGCCCCGCATCAGCCAGCCACGTGTCATCCGGGATGACAATCGCTATCTGGGAACGATGCAACAGGAAGAGGAACAGGACGATGCCTGAAATTCGTAACTACACGGTGAATTTCGGGCCGCAACATCCGGCTGCGCATGGTGTATTGCGGCTGGTGCTGGAAATGGACGGTGAAGTAATCCAACGTGCCGACCCCCATGTCGGCCTGCTGCACCGCGGGACCGAGAAGCTGGCCGAGTCGAAACCCTATAATCAAAGTATTCCCTACATGGATCGTCTTGATTACGTTTCCATGATGTGCAATGAGCATAGTTATGTTCTGGCATTGGAAAAATTAATGGGCATAGAGGTACCGCTTCGCGCTCAATACATTCGGGTGATGTTTGATGAAATCACCCGTATTCTCAATCACATGATGTGGCTCGGCACACATGCGCTTGATATCGGGGCCATGGCCGTATTCCTTTACTGTTTCCGTGAACGCGAAGATCTCATGGATATGTATGAGGCAGTGTCTGGTGCGCGTATGCATGCGGCTTATTACCGTCCTGGGGGAGTTTATCGTGATCTGCCGGACAGGATGCCGCAATATGTAGATAGCAAATACCGGGATGCCGATGATCTTAAATTCCTGAATAAAGCACGTAGTGGTTCACTACTTGATTTTATCGAAGATTTTACCAACCGCTTTCCGACCTATGTTGACGAGTACGAGACCCTGTTAACCAACAACAGGATCTGGAAACAACGTACTGTCGATATCGGCGTAGTCTCACCCGATCGGGCCCTGCAAATGGGTTTCACCGGAGCTATGTTGAGGGGCTCAGGTATCGAGTGGGATCTGCGAAAGAAACAACCTTACGAAGTTTATGATCGACTCGAATTTGATATTCCCGTTGGCGTGAACGGTGACACTTACGATCGTTATCTCGTAAGGGTGGAAGAACTGCGTCAATCCAATCGCATAATTAAGCAGTGTATTGAATGGCTGCGCAACAATCCCGGTTCGGTTATTCTGGATGATCACAAGCTGACACCGCCGCCACGCGAAGTGATGAAAGGTGACATGGAAGCGTTGATCCATCACTTCAAGTTATTTACCGAAGGCTATAGTTTACCTGCCGGAGAAGTGTATACCGCAATTGAGCATCCCAAAGGTGAGTTCGGAATTTATCTTATTTCTGATGGTGCCAACAAACCCTATCGTCTCAAGATTCGCGCACCAAGTTTTATTCACATGGCTGCAATGAATGAAATGGCGACCGGACATATGCTGGCGGACGTTACAGCCTTGATTGGTAGTATTGATGTCGTATTTGGAGATGTTGATCGATGATGGCGGGTGAGAACAAGTTAGACAGCAAAATACAGCTGATTTCGGATCAATCCCGGTTGGAGATCGATCGCTGGATAAAGAAATACCCTGAAGAGCAAAAGCGTTCGGCGGTGATGTCAGCCTTGCGTATTGTGCAGGACCAGAACAACGGTTATCTGACTAATGACCTGATGGATGCGGTAGCTGAATATCTTGATATGCCATCGATCGCGGTTTATGAGGTCGCCACATTCTATTCCATGTATGAACTGGAACCGGTTGGGCGTCATAAGATCTGCATCTGTACCAATATATCCTGCATGCTATGTGGCTCTGATAATATTGTAGGGCACCTTACTAAACAACTTGGGATCAATCTGGGTCAGACTACACCCGATGGTCGCTTTACATTGAAAGAAGTGGAATGCCTCGGTGCTTGTGTCGATGCTCCGATGTTTCAAATCGGTGATACCTATTATGGGAATCTGACAGCCGAGAAAATCGATAAAATACTGGAGGGCCTGGATTAGATCTCCGGTGATGAAAATCATGATAATGACTTGGGCAAATATCAGGGAGATGAAACATGGCAAATGAAGTCTGTTTCCGTACCCTGCATCTGGATAACCCGTGGACGCTGGACAATTATCTCAGCGTGGGGGGATATGAAGTCCTGAAGAAAATCCTGGCAGAAAAAACCCCGCCGGAAACCCTGATCGAGGAATTAAAGACTTCAGCCCTGCGTGGTCGGGGTGGCGCCGGATTCCCGACCGGATTGAAGTGGAGTTTTATGCCACGCAATGCCGAGGGACAGAAATATATTGTCTGTAACTCTGATGAAGGTGAACCGGGCACCTGTAAGGATCGCGATATTCTGCGTTATAACCCTCACCAATTAATTGAAGGTATGATCATCGCGGGTTACTGTATTGGCGCCTCTACCGGCTATAACTATATTCGCGGCGAGTTCTGGGAGCCCTATGAACGTTTTGAAGCTGCCCTGGAAGAAGCGCGCAGTGCAGGTTTTCTGGGTAAAAATATTCTGAACAGTGGTTTTGATTTTGAACTCCATAACCACCTCGGGGCAGGTGCGTATATTTGCGGTGAAGAAACCGCATTGCTTGAATCGATAGAAGGCAAGAAAGGCCAGCCGCGTTTCAAACCCCCATTCCCCGCGGGCTTTGGTCTGTATGGCAAACCGACAACGATTAATAATACTGAGACCCTGGCTTCGGTCCCGGTGATCCTGCAAAACGGCGGCCAGTGGTTCCTGGATATGGGCAAGCCGAATAATGGCGGTAGCAAACTGTTTTGTGTCTCCGGCCATGTGAATAAACCGGGTAATTTCGAAATTCCAATGGGCACCCCGTTTGCTGATTTGTTGGAAATGGCAGGGGGTGTGCGTGACGGCCATCAGCTCAAGGCAGTCATTCCCGGTGGCTCATCGGTTCCCGTGTTACCCGCCGACATTATCATGCAAGCCGATATGGATTATGACTCGCTCGCTAAAGCGGGGAGTATGCTGGGTGCTGGTTCGGTGATCGTGATGGATGAAACAACATGTATGGTAAATGCGCTGGCGCGTCTGTCACACTTTTATGCCGAAGAGTCCTGTGGCCAATGTACGCCCTGTCGTGAAGGAACCGGCTGGCTGGCGCGCATGTTACACCGCATTGAGCACGGGGAGGGTCGGACTGAAGATCTGGATTTACTAGATG
>JAHEIJ010000263.1 GCA_024639445.1 Gammaproteobacteria bacterium | reverse complement strand
TTGACTCGGTGATATAGGGCTGGACTTCAAAGAACTTCTTGGAGTAGATGTTGGACCAGGTGTTTTCCTGCCCGTCGATGGCCTTGGTCTGGAGCAAGGTGAACACTTCCGAGAATGGTTTTTTCAGGGGCACCGCATCCACCGCCTCGAACTGCGCCGCCAGGACATCAGACGACATGATGCGGAATTTCTTGTCCTTGGCATCGGCCGGTACTTTCAAGGGCGCCGAGGCAGAGAGTTGTTTCATCCCGTTATGCAGGTAACCCAGCCCCATCAGACCTTTCTTGTTAACGGATCCAAGCAGTTTCTGGCCGGACTCGCCTTGCTGGAAACGTTCCACCGCGGCCATATCATTAAACAGGAAGGGCAGATCGTATAACTGTAATTTCTTGGTATAACGTTTGAACTTGGAGAGGGACGGTGCCGCAAGTTGCACATCACCCAGCAACATGGCTTCCAGTACCTTGTTATCGCCGAACAGTTGCGAGTTGGGAAACACCTCAACCTTCACTTTGCCGGGCAGGCGTTGTTCAACCAGTTCCTTGAACTTGTTGGCCATCTGGCCTTTGGGAGTATTCTCCGCCACCACGTGGGAAAACTTGATGACAATTTCTTCAGCCTGGGCCGGACTAAACATAAGCAAGATTGCGATTGCTAACGTACCAGTTACAGCCGTGAGTAATTTACGCATGATGTCTTCCTCCTCAGAAGATCGGGTTTTGGTTTTTATTTAAATCCGCTTAAGCGTTCGGATACCTGCTATCGAACGCAAAATAAATGCCAGTCGTCTTACTTACTACCGCCTAAGCAACGGTTTTAATCATCTTTATTCTCATTCCCGGCCAACTGAACACCCACAAAATGGGTGAGTATTCGCTAATTTTACTCAGCTGAGCGTGGGGAAATCCGCAATACGACCACGCATGGTTTAACTTGAGCCTGTTTCCGCCGCTCGCCGTCGATCGAACACGGCAATGGCAGCAGGCACGGCTACCACAAGTAATAGCATGGTCATGAGAATTGACCAACCCGAATGTTCATAAATAACCCCACCAAAAGTAATGCCGGCAAAGCCACCAACATAATAAAACAACACGTAGAGGGCATTGGCACGCCCTTTACCGTGGGCCAGCATCCGGTTGATGGCGCCGACGGCGGCCGAATGCAGGGCAAAAAATCCGCTACACAGCGTCAGTATCCCCAGGGTGATCACCAGCACGGAATCGATAGTGGTCAATATAATGCCGGCGGCAATGCCCACCGAGCCAAGCAACACCGTCGTGGCATTGCCCAGCCGGTTACTGATGGCGCCGGACAGGGGCGCCATCACGATACCCACCGCATAGGCCAGGTACACCGCAGTGATACCCTTGACCGAAACATCCAGCGGCGACTCGACCAGACGAAATGGCAGGTAGTTAATCACGGTCTGGAAAACCATGAAGCCGGTAAAACCAATAATAAAGAGGCGTAGCAGATCAGCATTTCGAAGCAGCCCGGCATAACCGCTGACATGCGACTTGTGGACCTCGGCGTGTCCTTCATCGTGCAATAACCTGGCGGCCAACAATCCCGCGCCCAGGGTCAGACAGGCCGCGAGAAGGATAGCGAAACACCAGGCCCCCTCCGGTAAAAACCAGCCACTCAACAAACGGCTGAAAATACCGCCGGTCACCGTGGCCGCTACGTAACCACCCATGACGACATTAAGGCGATGCGCCGCAAGATAACGGCCCAGATAAGCCGCAACACAAGTCAGTAATGCCGGTAATCCCAGTCCCTGCACAAACCTTGCACCGGCAAGCACATACAAGTTGTCGATCCAGGCAGTTGCCACACCGGCGAGCCCCACCAGCAAGCTACCAATGAGAATGATGGGTTGAATGCGGTGATGATCGGCCCAGATACCCCAGGGAATATTCGCCAGCGCAAAACCGGCAATGATCGCCGAAACGGTGAGTGAGGCCGCACCGGGAGAAACGCCCAGATCATTGGCAATGACCGGCAATACCGGCTGAGTCACATAGATATTGGCAAAGGCACTGATAACCAGTAAATAAACAACCAGTGCAAGCCGTCGGTCTGTCATCGCCACAGCGAGGCTGTAGAACGATGCGCGCCACGCTTCGGCGATAATAGACTGCCGGGGAAAACCTTACTGCGCATTATTGTTATTAGCCATAAACAGCCAGGTATCCACTACCGTATCCGGGTTGAGGGAGATACTGCTGATACCCCGCTCCAGCAACCAGAGTGCCAGCTCGGGATGGTCTGACGGACCCTGCCCGCAAATCCCCACATACTTGTTCTGTGCCTGGCAAGCCTTGATGGCCAGTTCCAGCATTGCCAGCACCGCGGGATCGCGCTCATCAAACGATGCCGCCACCAGGGCGGAATCGCGATCCAGTCCCAGCGTCAACTGGGTCATGTCATTGGAACCAATGGAAAAGCCATCGAAATATTCCAGAAAACGTTCCGCCATCACCGCATTCGAAGGCAGTTCGCACATCATGATCAGACGCAACGCATTACGACCCCGTTCCAGACCGTTTTGCTTCAACGCCTCAATCACGCCGGCTGCCTCCTGCAAGGTTCGCACAAACGGTATCATCAGCTCCACGTTGGTAAAGCCCATTTCATCCCGCACGTACTTCATGGCGCGACATTCAAGTTCAAAACAGTCGCGAAAGTCATCCGAAATATAACGGGACGCACCACGGAAACCGATCATGGGGTTTTCTTCCACCGGCTCAAAACGCTTACCACCGACCAGGTTAGCGTACTCGTTGGATTTGAAATCCGACATACGCACGATCACCGGTTGTGGCCAGTACGCGGCCGCCATGGTCGAAACCCCTTCGACGATTCTGCTGATGAAATATTCTTCCGGCGACCCATAGGCGGTCACGCGCTGACTGATGAACTGCTGATCCTGATCCGACAGTCCGTCCAGATTCAACAGGGCCTTGGGGTGAATACCAATCATATTGTTAATAATGAATTCCAGTCTGGCCAGACCCACACCGGCATTGGGAAGCTGGGCAAAATCAAAGGCGCGGTTCGGGTTGCCTACATTCATCATAACCTTCACCGGTATCTGCGGCATGTTATCGATCTCAAGCTCGCTATGCTCATAGTCGAGTAAACCGGCATAAACATAACCATCATCTCCTTCCGCACAGGAGACGGTCACATCCGCACCATCCGCCACGGCTTCGGTCGCATCGTGACAACCTACAACAGCGGGCACACCCAACTCACGCGCGATGATTGCCGCATGACAGGTACGTCCACCGCGGTTGGTCACAATTGCAGCGGCGCGTTTCATGATCGGTTCCCAGTCGGGATCCGTCATGTCCGTCACCAGTACATCGCCAGCCTGAATATGATCCATCTGATCAAGGTTGCTGATAATTTTGGCCTTACCACTGCCGATACGCCGTCCAATGGAACGGCCCGTAGACAGGACCCGCCCCTGCTGCTTGAGTTTGAAACGCTCCAATACGTTACCTTTCCTGCTTTCGACCGTCTCCGGTCGTGCCTGTACCACATAAAGTTGCTCATCGATTCCGTCCTTGGCCCACTCGATATCCATCGGCCTGGCGTAATGTTTTTCAATGGCCATACCCATGCGTGCCAGCTCCTGCACTTCCACATCGGT
>JAHEIJ010000047.1 GCA_024639445.1 Gammaproteobacteria bacterium | reverse complement strand
CCAACTCGGTTCGGCGCACTGCCGCTTCGATCAGTAGTACCGCATTAATCGGGCGTGATCCCCTGGCAGTCAAGACGCTGGATTTATTCGTTGAGATTTATGGTGCCCAGGCAGGTAACCTGGCGTTGACCAGTTTGGCGAGCGGCGGAGTGTTCATTGCTGGCGGAATCGCTCCGAAGATTCTGACGCTCTTGAAACGGGGTCGATTTATCGAGATGTTTACTGATAAACCGCCAATGAGCGAGTTGCTGCATTCAATGCCTGTCAGGGTGGTGTTGAATACCCGCAGCGGCTTACTGGGTGCTATGCAGGTCGCTTCAGAAATGGCAAGCACCTGAAGCCTGACAAATTCCGCAGAATCAGGCTAAATTATTTCTCTTAATTAAATTGAATGTCATCAATGTTTCATATTGATGGCATATAACGCTACCCATAGATGAAACTCAAGCTATGCAGGGTGATGTGCCTGTTTATGGAACATCTGGCTGGAAATGCTGTGCTGTTTTGGTGCAATGATAGCCGTAATTTTAACTGGTGTTGACTTCCTGAAATTCTTTTACTTGCCATATCTGTAAATAAATCAGATATTTGATATGAGATAACCCAGACTGGCTCAGCAATTGCTAACCAAGGTTATGGTATTCAACAAACTCAATGAGGGACACGTATGGTAATGCAGGAAATTCGGGATATTGCGCGGGATAATGGCATCAAGCCGGGGAAGATGAGCAAGGTGCTGCTGGTGCGTACAATTCAGGAGAGCGAAGGTAACACTGTCTGTTTTGCGACTGCCATAAGCGGTGAGTGCGAACAGCACGGCTGTCTCTGGCGCAATGATTGTCTTGCGACGGATAAAAAAGGTCTTTCCTCCTGATTTTCAGGCCGTGGGGATTTCTCGTATCGCTGCCTTATAAAGTATCAGATACTCCTGGGCACTGTTTTGCCAGGAGAAGTCATGGCCCATACCGGTTAACTGAATAGATTTCCATTTAGCCTTGTCCTGGTAGAGACGAGAGGCACGCGCTAAAGCCTTATACAGATCGCTACCTTGATCCCCTCTAAAGGCAAAACCGGTGGTGGTTTTGGCCGACAAATTAGCTTCAGTTGCGTCAATAACGGTATCAGCCAGCCCGCCCACGCTGCGTACAACAGGGGGAGTGCCATAGCGCATGCTGTACAATTGATTGAGGCCACAGGGTTCAAACCGGGAAGGCATGAGAAAAACATCGGCCCCCGCCTCGATCTGGTGTGCCAGGCTTTCGCTATAGCCAATTTTGACGGCAACACGCTTCGGATACTGCTCGGCAGTCTTCAGCAAGGCGGCTTCAAATTGGGCCTCACCACTGCCCAGCATGGCAAGTTGTACTGGTAGCGATAATATCTCTTTCATCCCATCCAGCAGGATATCCACACCTTTTTGATCAACCAGCCGGCCAACAAAGCCGATTAACAGGGTGTCAGGATCAGTGTCCAAGCCAAGATTGTGTTGCAAAGCCGATTTATTAACGGCCTTATCAGCGAGGCTGCGACGGTTATAGGTTTCAGCCAGGAAAGAGTCGGTACCGGGATTCCATTCCTTGGTGTCGATACCGTTGAGTATGCCGCTAAGTGCGGCGTGACGATGACGCAACAGACCGTCCAGGCCATAACCAAACTTGGGCGTCTGGATCTCACGCGCATAGGAGGGGCTAACTGTATTGATTTGGTCCGCAAAGACCAGGCCGCCCTTTATAAAAGATAATTGGCCATGATATTCCAATGCATCAGGGTGCCAGAGTTCCGGCGACAGACCGAGGTCCTGAAATGTCTGGTAGGGAAACATACCCTGGTAAGCCAGATTGTGAATCGTAAATACGGTTGCGGGCCGTGGTACCTGGCGAGCAAGCAGCGCAGGGATTAGGCCGGTTTGCCAATCATTACAGTGGACGACATCGGGTTGCCAGTCGAGACCAAGCTGATCGCCGGCCACCTGGACCACCGCTTCCGCGAATAGGGTGTAGCGTAAGGCATTGTCGGGCCAGGGATTACCCTCGGGCTCGAGATAAGGGTTACCAGGCCGATCAAACAACTCCGGGCAGTCGACCAGCCAAACGGGGACCCGGGTGCCGGGTAAGTTTCCGGCCAACAGACGCACTGCATGATGGCGAAGGGTGAATTCAGCCACGGTTCTTAACCGACCGGCACGTGCCTGGACATCAGCATAGGCTGGCAGAATGAGTCGAACGTCCTGTTTTAGCCCCAACAAGGCACGGGGCAGACTCCCGGCTACGTCACCCAGTCCGCCGGTTTTTATCAGGGGATAGGCTTCGCTGGCCGCGAACAATATTCGGTAGGATGTCGGTTCGGACATAGGTCAGGAGCTCGGTTTATATCCCTTACCGGGCAATTGTTTATTATGGTCTGGGTATATAAAACAGTCAGAAAGAAGCTTAGCATTAATCGGCAGGGGCGATAGGTCTTAATACCAACCCGGCTAGGGGAGGCGCGGTCAGTCGTATGGAATAGGGCCGGCCCATCCAGGGAATTTCCTCCGCTAGCAAATTTCCACCGTTACCCAGGTTACTGCCACTGTAGTAATCGGAATCAGAATTCAGTCCCTCTGTATAGGCACCGGGATAGGGAACCCCGATGCGATAGTCGTAACGGGGAACCGGAGTAAAATTCAATATAACAATACGGACATCATCTCCCGCGCGGCGCAGGTAGCTCAATATGGATTGGTCGGAATCATGGCAGTCGATCCATTCAAAGCCCTGGGGTTCAAATTCGAATTGATGCAGTGCTGGCGTATCGCGGTACAGGTGGTTCAAATCCCGCACCAAATTCAGCAGACCTTGATGTAATGGGTAGTCAAGTACATACCAGTCTAATGCCTGATCAAAATTCCATTCCGTTCCCTGACCGAATTCGCAGCCCATGAACAATAATTTTTTACCAGGATAGGTGTACATATAGGTATACAGCAGACGCAGGTTGGCGAAACGCTGCCATTCGTCCCCCGGCATTTTGCTCAGCATGGCGCCCTTACCATGCACGATCTCGTCATGAGAGAAAGGCAATACAAAATTTTCACTAAACAGGTAGAGCAGGCCAAAGGTGAGCTGGTCATGGTGGTAACGGCGGTGGACGGGATCCTGGCTCATGTATTGCAGCGTATCGTGCATCCAGCCCATGTTCCATTTCATGGAAAAGCCCAGGCCGCCAAGATTTACCGGGCGGGTCACTTGCGGCCAGGCGGTGGACTCCTCGGCAATGACTACTGTTCCCGGATGCTCGGCATGGGTAACAGAGTTCAACTCGCGCATGAACTCGATGGCTTCCAGGTTTTCGTTACCGCCGTGTATATTGGGCAGCCAGTCATGAGGATCGCGGGAGTAGTCAAGATATAGCATGGAGGCGACGGCATCCACCCGCAGCCCATCAAGATGGAATTCTTCCAGCCAGAACAGGGCACTGGCGAGGAGAAAGTTTTTCACCTCGCTACGGCCGAAGTTATAAATCAGCGTACCCCAGTCACGGTGTTCGCCCCGACGCGGGTCTTCATGCTCATACAGGGTTGTGCCATCGAAGCGTGCTAATCCATGTTCATCTCGCGGGAAATGGGCCGGAACCCAGTCGAGCAATACGCCAATGTTATGGCGGTGACAATGATCCACGAAATAACGGAAATCATCCGGACTGCCGAATCGGCTGGTGGGCGCAAAATAACCTGTAGTCTGATAGCCCCAGGAGGCATCCAGTGGATGTTCAGTGATGGGGAGTAACTCGATGCAGGTAAAGCCCATGTGTACGGCATATTCCACCAGGCGATGGGCGAGTTCCCGATAGTTCAGGAAGTGTCCGGAATCATCCCGCTGCCAGGAACCCAAATGCACTTCATATATGGTGCTCGGGGCATGCAACCAGTTTTTTTCACGGCGTTTGTTTAACCAATCTGCATCCTGCCACTCATATAGTTCATTTGAGTGCACTACGGCCGCTGTTTTGGGTCGATGCTCAAACTCCTTACCATAAGGGTCGGCTTTTTCCATAATGGCGCCGGTTTCCCGATTGCGGATCTCAAACTTATACAGGCATCCGGCGGGTAATTCCGGGATGAACAATTCCCAGACACCACTGCCACCCCGGTTGCGCATGGGGTGAACGCGCCCATCCCAGTTATTGAAATCACCAATGATGCTTATACGTTCAGCATTCGGGGCCCAGACGCCAAAGAGTATGCCCTGGATCCCATCGACCTCATGGGCATTGGCACCGAGCACCCGATGGATATGCCAATGGTGCCCTTCACCGAACAGGTACAGATCATAATCGGGGATCTGGGGGCCAAAATTATAGGGATCATATGCGCTGTGGTCATGACCGGTACTGTCAATCCAGTGCAAACGATAATTACGAGGCAGTTTCTCATCTGTTCCTGTCCATTCGAACAGATCGGTGTCACCGATACGCTGGAACTCAGGTCCGTTCTCGCCCAGGCGCATTTCACGGCAATGAGGACGGAATACCCGGATGGTCTGTTCCTTGCCAACGGTATGTCGACCCAGCACTTCAAATGGATCATGGTGACGGGCATCGAGGATGTGTTGTAATGCTTGATTGATATGTGTCATGTATTTTGTTACTGATTGGCGCCAGATTGTTATCAATATAAGCAAGAAGTATACTGTTCATTCGATATGGTGACATAGTTTAACGCTTAATGACATATGCAGGGAGGGCATTACCTTTCATCGAAATGTCGCATCTGCGTGATATTGATCAACTTTGACTTGAAAAAGTCTGAATGACCTTGTTATGTTGCACAGATTGGATGCGGGGGAAACTAGAATGGATCAGAGACAGTGCATTCAAGTTCTGATTTATGCCCCGGGCTTTCACACTTTCTTCCGTATGATATTTACTCGGGGCAGTTATAATGCTGGCGTACTTTTTGCTACGTTATAATCAACTCTAGATTTATTACTTGACCAGGTTATTTGAGATGAGCCCTCACGATTCACCGCGTTTTGTCAGTCGTCTTACCCGCGATACCCTGGCCCTGATTATGGCCGGTGGCCGGGGCTCCCGCCTCAAGGACCTGACTCGATGGCGTGCCAAGCCGGCAGTGGCATTTGGTGGCAAGTTTCGCATTATCGACTTTCCATTATCCAACTGTATCAATTCAGGGATTCGGCGTATCGGGGTGCTGACCCAATACAAGGCACATTCCCTGATTACGCATATCCAAAGAGGCTGGGGGCACTTGCGCGGTGAGTTCGGGGAGTTCGTTGAATTATTACCAGCACAGCAGCGGATTGAAACGTCCTGGTATGCAGGGACTGCCGATGCCATTTATCAAAACCTTGATATCATTCGTAATCATGGACCTGAATATGTTTTGATCCTGGCAGGTGATCATATTTACAAGATGGATTATGGTGCGATGTTGGCCGCACATGTTGAAAAACAGGCAGATGTCACGGTAGGCTGTATCGAAGTGCCCATTGAACAAGCGCATGCTTTTGGGGTCATGGAAGTAGATAGTGAAGACCGTGTGCTGGAGTTTCAGGAAAAACCATCACAGCCAAAAGCGAAAATTGGGCGGCCTGACGCAGCACTCTGTTCAATGGGAATCTATGTGTTCAACAAGGACTTCCTGTTTGAGCAATTAATTAAAGATGCCGACTCGCCAAATTCGAGTCATGATTTCGGCAAGGACATAATTCCTGCTGTTATAAACAAGTATCGTGTCTATGCACATGATTTTCTCGATCAGGAAACCAATCAGCAGGCCTACTGGCGCGACGTGGGAACTGTGGATGCATTTTGGGAGGCTAACCTGGAATTGATCGGAGTGACGCCAGAGTTGAACTTGTATGACAATAACTGGCCGATCTGGACTTATCAGGAGCAACTTCCGCCAGCAAAATTTATTTTTGACGATGAAGAGCGTCGTGGCACAGCAGTCGATTCCATGGTTTCCGGTGGATGTATTATATCCGGTGCCCAGGTGCGGCACTCGTTGTTGTTTTCCAACGTGAAAGTTAACTCATTCACAACGTTGGAAGATGCTGTAATCTTGCCAGAAGTTGACATCGGCCGGCATTGCCGTATCAAGCGTGCGGTAATCGATAAGGGATGCCAGATTCCGGAAGGTACAATAATCGGTGAAGATCCGGAAGAAGATGCTAAACGGTTTCATGTTACACCTGGTGGTATCGCCCTGGTAGTACCGGAAATGCTGGGGCAACAGCTACATCATGTCCGTTAAGCCGCGTCTCAAAGTCATTCTCTATTGGCATATGCACCAACCCGAGTATCGGGACCGGCGCAACAATGCCTATCATCTGCCCTGGACATACCTGCATGCGACCAAGGATTACGTCGATATGGTGGCGCACCTGGAAGCTATCCCCGAGGCGCGTGCGGTAGTAAATTTTGCCCCGACGTTGCTTGAGCAAATTGATGACTATGCCCGGCAACTCAATGAATATTTACACAACAGTACAGCCATTACGGATCCTTTGCTGGCGTCCCTGGCTGAGCCGGTCTTGCCATCCTCAGCAGAGCAACGGCTGGGATTGTTAAAATGTTGTTTGCGTGCCAATGAAGAACGATTGATAAAGCGTTTCCCTACCTTCGCCCGCCTGGCGGATTATGCTCGCTGGTTACTGAAAAATCCTGAGTCTTTAATGTATGTCTCGGATCAATTTTTGATTGACCTGCTGATGTGGTATCACCTGGCGTGGTTGGGTGAAACGGTACGACGCAGTGATGTGCGAGTAAAACGCTTGCAAGATAAGCAGGAAATGTTCAGCTTGCATGATCGGCGTGAAATGCTGACGATTATGGCCGAGCTACTGGCTGGTGTAATTCCCCGTTATCGGGCTCTTGCCGAAAAGGGGCAGGTGGAACTATCCATGACACCCTATGCGCATCCCATCATGCCGTTATTACTGGATCTGAAAAGTACTCACGAGGCGATACCGGATGCGCCCTTGCCACATCTGCCCGAGTACCCTGGGGGAGAAGACCGGGTACGTTGGCATATCGAGCAGGGTATCAAGTCGTTCGAGCATTACTTTGGGATCCGACCATCGGGTTGTTGGCCATCTGAAGGTAGTGTGAGTGAGGCGACTGTACGCCTGGTGGGAGAATATGGCTTTCATTGGTTGGCAAGTGGTGAAACGGTACTACGTAACAGCCTGGCGGCGGCTGCGCCGGCAATCTCCGATAATCAGGAATCATGCATACATAAGCCGTATCGTTTAGTCGATAGTCAGCCGGTTATATTTTTTCGGGATGATGGATTGTCCGACCTGATCGGGTTCACCTATTCCGAATGGCATGCGGATGATGCAGTAGCGAACCTCATTAGTCACCTTGAGACCATTGTAAGCGAGTGTGAAAACGAGCCCAACCGGGTTGTTTCCATCATACTGGATGGTGAAAATGCCTGGGAATATTATCCGGAAAATGGTTTTCATTTTTTACAGGCACTTTATCGCGAGCTGGTGGCACACCCCGGTATTGAGCTAACCACCTACTCCGAATGTTTGAAAAATCACTGTAACGTGACTGACTTACCACAACTGGTAGCGGGGAGTTGGGTCTATGGTACCTTTTCGACCTGGATTGGTGAGGCGGATAAGAATCGTGGCTGGGATATGTTAGGTGATGCCAAGCATACCTTTGATGCTGTGATTGCATCCGGAAAGCTGGATGATGAGCATCGCCGACGGGCAGAAATGCAAATGGCGATCTGCGAGGGTTCAGACTGGTTCTGGTGGTTTGGGGATTATAATCCATCAGAATCCGTTACTGATTTTGATCACCTTTACCGCTTACAGCTCTCCAATCTGTATCAGATCCTGGGAAGTGAGCCTCCGAGTTATCTGTCTGAATCGTTTACCCATGGAACGGGCGCGCCGGCCATGGGTGGTGTCATGCGTACCGGCAAAAAGCAGTAATAGCATGCAACATCCACAGCGACACAATCCGGTTCTTGCAAAACGCCGGGCTGGAGTATTACTGCATCCGACGTCCTTACCAAGCGCTGATCTGGGGCATGATGCCTATCGCTTTATCGAGTTCCTGGCGGCCAGCGGGATTACGGTCTGGCAGCTATTACCGCTAGGACCAACCCATCCCGATGGTTCCCCCTATCAATGCTTGTCCGTTCATGCCGGTAACCCGCAACTGATTTGTCTTGACTGGCTGGTGGATCGGCACTGGCTGACAGCGGAGTCTGTACCTGCGAAGTTAACTGCAAAAGCACGACGTAAATGCCTTGCCAAGGCGTTTAAGGGTTTTCAGACACAAGCCGATTCTAAGGTAAAAGAGACATTTGAAGAGTTTAAACAGGCCAGGAGCGGCTGGTTGGACGATTATGTTTTGTTTCAGGTCATTCGTGCGCAACAAGGATCAACCGGCTGGTTGGCGTGGCCAAAGAAACTACGAGATCGAGATGAACCGAGTCTGGCAGACTTTGTTTCTAAACATGTAGATGCCCTCGAAGAAGAACGTTTTATTCAATATGTCTTTTTTTATCAATGGCTGGAATTACGTGATTATGCGCATCAACATGGCGTGCATTTGTTTGGTGATATGCCGATTTTCGTAGCACATGATAGCGCCGATGTTTGGGCCGGACGGCAAAATTTCCAACTGGATGACTCAGGGCGAAGTTTGGTTGTCGCTGGAGTACCACCTGATTATTTTTCCGCCACTGGGCAACTCTGGGGTAATCCCCACTATGACTGGAACCAAATGCAAGCTGATAGATTTACCTGGTGGGTGGAGCGCATGCGAAGCCAGCTGGAGTTGTTTGACCTGGTTCGGATTGATCATTTTCGTGGTTTTGAGGCTTATTGGGAAATATCCGCCGAGGCAGAAAATGCCATGGGTGGTCATTGGGTCAAGGCCCCCGGCGCCGAGTTATTGCAGCGCTTGTATGACGTGTTTCATGAATTACCATTGGTGGCCGAGGATCTGGGTATTATTACACCCGAAGTTGAGGCCTTGCGCGATCAATTTGAACTACCGGGAATGAAGATCCTGCAATTTGCTTTTGGCTCTGGACCGGAAAACCCATATCTGCCTCACAATTGTGTCCCCAATAGTGTGATCTATACAGGCACTCACGATAATGATACTACTCTTGGTTGGTATAAAACCTGTGACAGCCTTGTTCGCGAGATTATCGATGACTATCTCGGTTGTCGAGCTGACGATGACATGCCCTGGCCGTTAATTCGGGCTGCGCTTGCCAGTGTTGCTCGCCTGGCCGTTCTACCGATGCAGGATATCCTTGCCCTAGATAGCCGGCACCGGATGAACATACCCGGAACCAGCGAGGGTAACTGGCAGTGGGGCTTCAAATGGTCGCAATTGCCAGCTGATACTGTTGAACACCTGCGTCATTTGAATAGTCTTTACGGCAGGGTTCCCCAGCCTCATAACTAGATCACCTGGTTACGAGACGGGGCACTCCTCGAATTCAAGTCAATTCGGTCAAACCCATATCATATATCCCATTTCCAGCGGATGGCTCAGGTATTTATGATAAGGATAGATGCGGATTTGGTAAGTTTTCAAGCCGCATTCGGAAGGCTCAAGGTCGAGGCTAAACGTATGTGAGCTGCCTTCCTGGTGAGCGTGCTGCAGGTGGTGACGTTCTTCAATCACAAATTCACCCTGGCTGTTTTCAACTCCAAGCAAACACTCAACGATAACATCCTCGGGATCCAGACCGTCAAGTTTGGTTGTAACCTGAATTGGCAATACATTCCCATATTTCAGCGAAGCTACTGCCTTGTCCATCCGTTCAATGGTGACTGTATGCCAATGTTGCCGCACTTTTTGTTTCCATTTTGCCAGTTCAGTGGCATTAAGTCGGTTGTTGCTTTTTAACTCACGGTATTGGTCGCGGGCCGGTGCGTAGAACTGTTCAACATAGTCATATACCATGCGCATGGCATTGAAACGTGGAATACAGGATTTCATTGATTCTTTCGAAATTCGCACCCAGTCACGGGAATAGCCATGTGAACCACGGTTGTAGAACATGGGTATAATTTCATGTTCAATGATGTCCAGCATATCACTGGCTTCCTGGTAATCCCGGTAAGCGGGATCAAAACTCTGGTTGTGGGGTGCGATGGCCCAGCCATTTTCATTGTTATAGCCTTCGCCCCACCAACCGTCCAACACACTGAGATTGATGACGCCATTAATAGCCGCTTTTTCACCTGAGGTGCCACTTGCTTCCAATGGATACTCCGGGTTATTGAGCCAGACATCGACACCGGTCACCAGCTTGCGGGCCAGCGACATATCATACCCTTCCAGCATAATGATCTTGCCAATAAACTCCGGTCGCTGAGAGTATTCGTGAATATTACGAATCAACTCCTGCCCGGGCTTGTCATTGGGATGGGCCTTACCGGCAAAGATCAGAATTGCCGGGCGATCCGGATTGTTGAGCAAACGCGACAGTCGTTCGGGATCGGAGAAAATCAAAGTGGCTCGCTTATAAGTAGCAAAGCGTCGTGCAAAGCCGAATATTAGGACGTCTGACTCGGTTTGCGAAATAAACTGGGTCATGCGCTTCAGCATGGCTTCACTGGCGCCTTCACGCTGCAGGCGTTCACAGGTCCGATGGGTAACCGATGCCAACATCTGGGTCTTGAGTTCCTGCCGCAGGCTCCAGAAACGATGATCCGGAATTTCATCCAGACATGACCAGAAGTCTTCGTTCAACAAATTGTTACGCCATTCGTGAAATCGCATGTCAAACAGGTTGACCCATTCCCGCGCAAGGAAGGTAGGTACATGGACGCCATTGGTAACATAAGACATCGGGTTGTCTTCCGCCGGAATCTGGGGCCAGACATAACCTTCCATATGTGAAGCGACCCCGCCATGAATTCGACTGACGCCATTATGAAAACGTGAGCCGTGCAGTGCCAGCGTAGTCATGTTGAAGTCACTGTGATTATCCGGGGTTCCACCAAACCACAGGAAGTCTTCCATGTTGAGCCCTAATTGTTTGCTGTAATCACTGAAATACTCGGTCATTAACTTTGCGGAGAATATATCGTGGCCAGCAGCTACGGGGGTATGAGTTGTAAATACCGTGCCGGATGCCACGAGTTCCATGGCACTGGCAAAATCCATACCTTCTTCAATCAGTTCACGACAACGTTCCAGGATCAGGAATGCCGCATGCCCTTCATTAATATGGTAGACAGTGGGCTTAAGCCCCAGTGCCCGAACTGCACGCATGCCACCAATGCCGAGCACAATTTCCTGCTGGATACGGGTTGTTTTATCGCCACCATAAAGTTGAAAGGTGATAGCTCGATCCGCATCATTGTTTTCCTGCAGGTCACTGTCGAGAAGGTAAAGATGGATATTACCGGCAGAAGCCTCCCAGACTTTCAGGGCGACACTCCGGCCTGGAAAGTCCACGCTAACATGGAGTTCCTGACCGTCGACATCCAGGGCGGGTTTGACAGGCAATGCGCCAAAATCGGTCGGGGAGTACTGGGCATGTTGGTGGCCGTTGCCGTCAATGGTCTGGTTAAAGTAACCCTGGCGGTAGAGCAGACCAATTGCCACGAAAGGCAGTCCCATGTCACTGGCGGCTTTACAATGATCTCCAGCCAGAATTCCAAGTCCTCCGGAATAAATCGGGAAACTTTCATGCAGGCCGTATTCGGCACAGAAGTAGGCGATCAGATCATGGCCCGGTTCAAAATGTTTACAGATTTGTGGACTACTGGTTTTCTCGAGATAGCTCTCATACACTGAGAGGATGC
>JAHEIJ010000262.1 GCA_024639445.1 Gammaproteobacteria bacterium | reverse complement strand
CTGTTGACAACATGGCCCTACCAGTACTGCACAGACAGGCTGCTTTCATGCCTCAAAATATGTCGTATCTCCGCTATTAATGTGTCGGTATCCAGGCGTTATACCAATAAGCCCATATTATGCCACATCGTTTTTCAGGCAGCAGCTTTGTTGATCACTTACATTTGACGTGGTTGCCTGTCGCATTATGGCAAGACACACCGGTCCTTGGTGTGAAATCCTGCTACGCAAATTCAGTATGCTGATAATGATAATATTGAGCTTGGAGGAAGGTATAGTCTGTGAGGCAATCGACAGAATTATTCGTTATCGACACAGTCGTCCGCGGCACAATTGGGAAGTTGTTACCCAAAGGTCAGGTATCTCTTCACCATATTGCTGAAGCAATGGGGATTAGCGCACGGACACTGCAACGCCGCCTGGCTGAGCAGGGCTTGAGTTATTCGCGCCTGGTCGATGAAGTGCGCTTTAGTAAAGCGCGCGAGTTGATATTGGAGCGACAAAAGCTAACGGACGTGGCAACACGTTTGGGGTATGCCGATGCGGGCAGTTTTACCCGTGCGTTTGAACGCTGGGCTGGCATGTCACCCTTGCAATATCGCAAGCGCTTTTATCAGTAGATTCAAAAGGTATAAAGTGATTCCCACACATAATGATCGCCTTTTGAATACCAAGGATATCTCAGTGGCAGTATCGAAAACAAATATGCGACTGTCATAAATGCTTCATAGCCAGTGTCGTGAAATGGCAAGATTTTATAAGAACTATTTTACTATGATTCATGCAATATTACAGGCTGCGGGAATAGCGGCTTTATTCAAGTAATATCAAAGATGACAGTTAATTTACAAAAACAGGCAATCTAAAAAATAAGCAAGGAGTAACGGTCATGCAAGTGAAACGATCCAGATTATTGGCCCCGTTTGTGGCAATAGTCTTCGCCATTACTGCCGGTGTAACGCCAACGCTGGCAGAAGAGAAAGCCAAAAAGAAAGCACCGACCCTGGTGTTGATCACCAACGTGGATGTCTGGAACGGCACCAGCGATAAAGTACAAAAAGGCGTTGATGTCCTGGTCGAGGACAACAAGATTAAAAATGTGGCCAAGGGCATCAAGGCAAGTGGCGCGACTGTCATCGACGGCAAGGGGGGTACAGTCACACCCGGTCTGATCGATATGCACCAACATTTAACCCTCAACGGCGGGACTGATGCGGGTAATAACTGGGATGCCTACGTGCAGGGTGCACATGCCTCTCGTGCGGCGGAATATCTTCTCAAAAGTGGTTTTACAACCATTCGTGATATCGCTGGTAACAGCCTCGGGATCAAACGGGCTGTTAATTCAGGTGTATTACCGGGACCACGTATCTATTCGTCAGGTCCGGCACTCGGACCTACCGGCGGTCACAGTGACTGGGGTAGCTGGGTAGCCGCACCTGGTGAAGAAAACTACCAGATGAAAGTACAAAACACCTTTGTGGTGAATGGTGTTGACGAAATGCTGCGTGCCGGTCGCTGGATTTTCCGTAATGGTGGCGACTTCCTCAAGGTAATGTCCGGTGGGGGTGTTGCCAGCACCTTTGATCCGATTGACCTGAATTCCCCCTCATTGGATGAAATGAAAGCGGCAGTCCAGGTCGCTAATGAATACGGTGGTTATGTCGCCATTCATGGTTATACCGATGCGGCGTACAACAAATCTCTCGATGCCGGGGTGAAAAGTTTCGAGCATGGATTCCTTATTTCAGAAAAAACCGTAAAACGCATGAAAAAAGAAGGTGTCTGGTGGTCCTGGCAGCCTTATGGTAGCTACAACACATTCGGTATGGGTAATTTCCCGGACTGGTTTACCGCTGACATGCGGGCCAAGGGCGCACTGGTAGCCAAAGGTGCAGTTCAGGTGCCGAAATGGATGAAGAAACACGGAGTTAAAATTGTTAATGGCTCCGATATGTTTGGTTGGGACAACTGGCATAACGCTCTGGTCAACGTGACCTATCCAGTTGAGATCCCGGACAGTCCGTTCACTTCCCTGGACACCATGAAAATGTCAACCTCGAGCGCTGGCCAGATGCTTCAAGAGTTGTCAGCACCGTCGCGTAATCCGTTCAAGGATGCAAAACTGGGTGTGGTTAAGAAAGGCGCCTGGGCAGATGTGTTGATTTGGAATGGCGATCCCACTAGGGACATCAAACTGATTTTGAAGAAAGACAATCTGAAAATGGTGATGAAAGACGGTAAGGTGTACAAAAATCTGCTTGTCGCACCAACCCATGAGTCGTATCGCCCTGCAGCGGCACCATCAGGTCATTCATTCAGTATGTAAGTGAACATAAATATGGTTGGTTGAATAAATAGGGGACGCATGCGTCCCCTGGTTTTATCTGCAGCATTCGATTGTCATAATTCGGTGAGAAAATGAGAATGAAATTTTCATTAAGCATTAAAGCAATAGGTTTTTACTCCCTGACAGGGGCATTACTCATGCTATCGATGCCGTCCCGGCTTATGGCAGAGCAGGCTAGCTCGAGTTTTGAAGACGTCCCCCAGTTTGGCGGCCCGAGTAGTGTCGGTGGGAGCTTAAATGAAGATGCCAGGGATAAAAAACCGGCGTTTCGCTTCGAGAGCATTGATAATTTTCTGCAGCCGTATTTTGATGCCAAGGCACGGGTGAACAAGGAGCATGGTTTTGCTTATGGTTTTGACTATACCGCCATGTATCAGGGGGCGAGTGACAGCCCGGGCGAAGATTCCGCCTTTGGTGGAATCTTTCGGGCCTATGGTAGCTGGACACTAACCGGGCGGGAGAGTGGCAATACCGGAAGCATCGTCTACAAGGTCGAGAACCGGCATAAACTGGGCAACAATATTCCACCCCAGGATCTCGGGGATGAGATCGGTTACGTGGGGTTTACCGCGCCTATCTATGCGGATTACGGTTGGGGTCTGACCAACCTCTACTGGCAACAGAAATTGAACGAGGGGAAATTCAGTTTCGTCGCCGGGGTGGTGGATGCCACTGACTACCTGACCATGTATGGCCTGATTAACCCCTGGACATCATTCAGTAACCTGGCGTTTTTGACTGAGCCAACCATTCCCATACCCAATCAGGGTCTGGGTGCAGCGTTTGGCTGGATGGCGACCAAGAACATCTATCTCGTCGGCGGGCTGGCGGATTCCAACGCTGACCCCAGCGAGCCAGGTGATATGTGGGACTCGTTCTTTGATGAAAGTGAGTACCTGAAGCATATCGAAATCGGCTGGACTACCTCGCAGGATCGGATTTATCTCGATAACATTCACCTGACCTACTGGCATGCGGATGAACGTGTCAATGCCGCCACGCCGGACGGCTGGGGCTTGTCGTTTTCCTATGCCCAGTTCATCGATGACAAGTGGATGCCGTTTTTACGACTCGGTTATGCCGAAGACGGTGGCGCCTTGTATGAGCGTTCCGTCGGCACCGGCGTGGGGTATTACCTGGCCGGGACGCGCGACTTGTTAGGTGTCGGTCTTAACTGGAGCAAACCCTCCGAGAGCAGTTTTGGTCCCGGGCTGGACGATCAATATACCTTTGAACTCTATTACCGTTACCAGTTGTCGCAGAACCTGGCACTGACACCGGATATTCAGTTCATCAAGGACCCGGCGTTGAATCC
>JAHEIJ010000261.1 GCA_024639445.1 Gammaproteobacteria bacterium | reverse complement strand
ACCGGGAGTTAGTGAAAACTTTCTGGCAGGCCCCCGTCATTGCCGAAGAGGAAGGACTCAAGGCGGTTGAAATGTTTGATGCCATGGCGGCAGGGAAAATCAAGGCCGTATGGATCATGGCGACCAACCCGGCAGTGAGCATGCCTGATGCGGATAAAGTGCGGGCAGCCCTGGCGAAGTGTGAGCTGGTGATTGTCTCGGATTGTCTGCGCGAGACGGATACCAGTCGTTATGCGCATGTTTTATTCCCGGCACGTACCTGGGGTGAACGGGACGGTACGGTCACCAACTCGGAACGTCGCATTTCGCGCCAGCGTGCCTTTCTCCCCACTAGCGGCGCAGCACAGCCGGATTGGTGGATCATTTCCCAACTGGCGCAACGCATGGGCTATGGCGATGCGTTTTCTTATGAAAAGCCCGCCGATATTTTCCAGGAACATGCTGCCCTGTCGGCGTATAACAATCAAGGCGAGCGGGATTTTAATCTTGCTGGCTTGAGTAAACTGGATGAGGCTGAATATCAGCAGTTATTGCCCGTTCAATGGCCCGTGGCGGAACAAGGACAAGGTACGGTTCGTTTGTTTGCGGATGGTAAGTTTTTCACTCCATCCGGCAAGGCGCAGTTCATTACTGTTGCGGAGCATGCGCCGGCCAACGCCGTGAATGAAAAGTATCCCCTGGTCTTAAATAGCGGTCGAATCCGTGATCAATGGCATACCATGACCCGTACTGGCAAATCCGCACGACTGTCCGGCCATATCTACGAACCCTTTGTCACATTGCATCCAGAGAATGCCATGCAAAACTGTATCGTGGAGGGTTCGCTGGTAAAAGTGACCAGTCAGTGGGGTGAGGTTATCGTGCGTGCAAGGGTTTCTGCAGATCAACAAGTTGGCAGTGTATTTATCCCGATGCACTGGAATGATCAATACGCCAGTAAAAGCTATGTGGATGCCCTGGTTAATCCGGCGGTGGACCCCATATCCGGCCAGCCGGAATTCAAACATACCCCGGTACGGGCCGAACCTTACCAGGCCAACTGGTATGGTTTCCTGTTAACACGACGTCGTCTGCCACTGGAAGCAGCAAGCTACTGGTCCTGTTCGCGGGGTGAGCAGTTATGGCGTTATGAAATCGCGGGTGATGCAACCCCCGAAAACTGGGCGGAGACCGCCCGCGGTCTGTTATGCCAAACGGCCGATAAGGTGGCATGGATCGAATATCATGATCGTGCGATAAATCGTTATCGTGCCGCGCGCATGGAAAACGATCAACTCGAGAGCTGTATCTTTATCGGCCCCGATTATGAGTTACCGGAACGTGACTGGTTAGCCAGCCTGTTTACTGAAAAAGAATTGCAGGAGCAGGATCGCAGAAATATTTTAAGCGGCAAGTCAGCCAGTGGTCAGCATGATGTTGGACGAACGGTCTGTGCCTGTTTTGGCGTGGGTAAAAATGTGTTGATCGACAAGATTCAGCAGCATGGCCTTGCCACTGCGGAGGCGGTGGGGGACATGTTGCTGGCCGGCACCAACTGTGGATCCTGTGTCCCGGAAATCAAGGCCCTCATCGCAGAAACACTTAATGGTCAAGACAAGTTAAATGTAGTCATGGAGAACGCCTGATATGTATCCCAATATGCAAATCAAGACAATCAAGGT
The DNA here is from genome assembly GCA_024639445.1 of Gammaproteobacteria bacterium. Classification (GTDB taxonomy): domain Bacteria; phylum Pseudomonadota; class Gammaproteobacteria; order UBA6429; family Thiohalophilaceae; genus JAHEIJ01. Next base: position 2,005 of record JAHEIJ010000261.1, on the reverse strand, counting down.
TAATGACCGAGAAATACAAACCGATAGTGAAGGCTATATCGTTAATCTCGATGAGTGGAGCGAAGACTTTGCCCATGCACAGGCTTCGGCAGAAGGTTTACACTTGACTGATGAACATTGGGAAGTGGTGCGTTTTTTACGGAAGTACTGGAATGAACACGGGGTACAGTGTGAAGTGCGTAAAATGGTGAAGCACTTCAAGGCAAGCTGGGGAAAAGAACGCGGTTCCAGTCGTTATTTACATAATATATTCCCACGCGGCGGGCCGCAAAAACAGGGAAATCGACTGGCGGGATTATTACGCACCAAAGGCGAGCATTAATAAGCCGGCTTAGCAGGCAGCTATTGCGGAGAATGACTTATATTTTTCTTAAAGCGGTGTTTCCGTTAATTTCACCAGGCGTTTTCTGTAAACGTCGAGAATTTTCTCGTAGGTCCCATCGGCCTTCATGGATTTGAGGGCCTTGTTAAAGTCTTTGACGATCTTGTCGTGATCCGGGTGTGCCAGAGATACCGCGGCATGTAAGGGACGAGTGGCGACCGGTTTGCCTAGAAATTCGAATTCCTTGATTGCTGTAGGAAAATATTCAGTTAACTCATTCCTTACCACCCATTTATCACCCAGGGTGAGATCAATGCGACCGCGTTGTAACTGGAGCAGATTCTGTATCAGGTGGTTAGCCGGGAGCTTGAGGATCCCCTGGGCCTTGTCAAATTCATCGCCGTAGGCATAACCATTAACAACACCAATCACCAGGCCCTTCAAGTCCGGATAGCCTCTGAACTTAATCGGGGCATCCTTGCGCTTCACGAACTGGATGGTGTTGACGAAATAGGGATCGGTATACTGGAAATGCGCCTCTCTTTCCCTGGTTTTCCAGGCGGAGATGATGACGTCATAAATACCGGCACTGGTACCTTCCAGGGTCCGTGGCCAGGTTTCAATGGTAGTTTCCGTTTTATACCCTGCACGCTTGAGAATTTCAGTCACCAGGGCGGTGGCGGCGCCTTTTTCCGCGCCTTTGTCGACGATATAGGGTGGCCAGACGCTGCCTGCAATTTTCAGGGGTTTACTCTCAGCACTGGCGGTTGAAAATGTAATGGCTGTCATTAACGCCACAATGCCAGCATACAGACTTAATCGGGTCCACGAGTTTAAAAGGAACATAATGGCTTGATTATCCTTGGTTAGACAAATACTTTTTATCAATGTCGTTATAACGCCGTTATTTTACTCAACTTCAACTGCATTGTGGATCGTGTTCTTCGGCCAGGCCTTGGGGGCCGGGAAGATTTCAAAGCGTTCAATGTTATTAAAGGGTATCCATACCATGCGATCTTTGAGCATGATCAGTAATTGATCTGCTTCCTGGACTTTCTCAATATTTTTGGTGAGATTGCTATCTTCATCCTGTTGCCGAAAAGCATAGGATTTCTGATTGCCATTAGTGAAGTAAATAGTGATTTTGCGGACGGGTTTATCTGCCATTGCGCGTGCTCCGTTAAACTATTATTTTTTCAAATTCTTATAAGTGCCCGATATTTAAGTGATTTCAATAGAAACAGTAATGGCACAAGTAAAGGGTACCGCCTTCCCGTTGTGGTGGCAACCTCATCGATCCGGTTGATATTCACTACCTGGTGATTTCGGCTGTTCGTCTTGCAGAAGCAACGCGTTGTGCTTCTAAATCCATGTGATCTCAGTTTGGATTGTCACATTTTTGTCATAAAAACTTCAGCTAGTTTTCATCTGTCCAGTCTAGTCTTGGGTCATGTTGATTATGATGAGAGCCAGAAATGATTGAATCTGCAGACCATTCCGGCCACGCATTAACCAGCCGGTTAATGACGTTAATAGCTGAAACGCCAGAGCAGAAACAAGCCTGCTCTCTAGTGCGTCAACGCGTGCAGGACCAGCAAGGATTAAGATGTCAGCGTGCCTTAACAAATGCTGACTTTGAGCGACAACTTCTTATGCAGGATCGGTTGAGCGGAATGCCTGTCG
>JAHEIJ010000260.1 GCA_024639445.1 Gammaproteobacteria bacterium | reverse complement strand
CGTATCAGGCAAAAAAGCGGGTATCAGTGCTCAAGAGGAGATCTGCAACTTACTGGCTTTCTCCCACTCCTCGGGCGTATAGGCCTTGATGGTCAGTGCATGGAGTTCGCCACTGGTAATCAGATCATTGACCGTGGCATAGACCCGTTGCTGCTTTTTCAGCGCGGTCATGCCGGCAAATACTTCACCCACCACAATGGTTTCAAAATGGCTGCCGTCACCGGTCACGCTGACCTCGCAATCGGGCAGGTCGGCTGAAATTCGTTGTTTCACATCATCAGGGTTCATCGGACTCACTCAAAAGTTATAACTGATAGAGGGGCGCTATTGTAGCCTGTGTCAGGAACAAACGGATAGCAATTAGGCGGTTTTGTGAGGAGAATGCACCTCAGGTCAGCGGTAGTAATGGCAACAGGTCACTGACCCGGGCAATCTCCCGCAACTGGTCCGGTAAATTGTGAAATCGTAGCGTAATATCCTGCTTTTCTGCCAGGCGAAGCCACTCCACTAATAACGCCAGACCTGCACTGTCACTCCGTGTCACACCCTCGAGATCAATTTGTACTTCACTGCCGTCAGCCGGGAATTGGGTCAGCATGGACTGAAGCAGGTCCGGTGCCGTTGCCAGGTTCAACTCCCCCTCAACCTGAAAATGATGCGTATCCAGCTTGTTAATTACGGCGCGACTCATTTTCCACCTGTCGCCACTTTATCTTCCAGTCGCTGGATCAAGTTATCCAGGCCCGCTTGTTTAATCTCGGTAGCAAATGAAGTACGAAAATTGGTCACCAGGCTGATGCCGTTCACTGAAATATCGTAAACCTTCCACAGCTCATTTCTTTGATAAAGCCGAAAATTGAGTGACACAGCTTCACCATTAGGTTGGATCACCTCAGAACGCACCGTCACATCACCGTTTGTCGGGTCATCCCGTAATGGCAAGTAGCGAATTTCCTGATCGGTATAATCGAGCAAGGCCACGCCATAGGTTCGCACCAATAAAGTCCGAAAGGCCCTGACAAAACGTAATTTCTGTTCCTTACTCGCCGTTCGCCAGTGTTTACCCAGTACCCAGGCTGAGATGCGGATGAAATCAAAATGGGGAGAAATGATCTCCTTAACCAGATCGTAAATACCATCCGGGTTTTGTTCTAATGCTACTCGCTCGCTTTGCAGACGTGACAAGGTCTGCGTGGTGGTTTGTTGCACAAGTTCCTGCGGACCGATGGCCGCCTGCCCTGCCAACGGTAAACACAAACAGAGCAACAGTAACCAGCCGCGAGCAGGAGAATACAGGCTCATTTATCTCCCGACCCCGCCTCAGTCATAAATTTGGAAACAAACTGGCCAATGAGTTTTTCCAATACCAGGGAATCCTGGGTCAGCTTTATTTCATCACCCTGTACCAGATTTTGTTCATCCCCACCCGCTTCCAGGCCAACGTACTTTTCTCCCAATAAGCCCGCCGTGTAAATACTGGCAGAGGTGTCTTTAGGTAGCAGGTTATGGTGCGGTTCGATTTCCATCACCACCACGGCCTGCAATGCCTGATCATCAAAATCAATCTGCTTGACACGACCGATGCGCACGCCCGACATGGTCACCGGTGAGCGGACTTTCAGACCACTGACATCCTCAAACCGGGCCGATACTTCATAGCCTTCATCACCGCTGTAAGAAGCCAGATTACTGACCTTCATCGCCAGCATAAACAGGGCAGCCAAACCGGCTGCAACAAATATTCCAACCCAGATTTCTGTTGCACGTGTCGTCATGGTCACTCTCCGAACATGAGTGCGGTTAAAATAAAATCCAGCCCCAGTACTGCCAGGGCGGAATGTACTACGGTGCGGGTTGTTGCCCGGCTTACCCCTTCGGACGTCGGGATCGCATCATTGCCTTCAAAGATTGCGATCCAGCTCACGACTACCCCAAACACCAAACTCTTGATAATCCCGTTGTTAATATCATCGTACATATCAACCTTGTCCTGCATCTGCGACCAGTAAGCCCCGTCATCCACGCCCAGCAGGCCGACGCCCACAAAGTAGCCGCCCAGAATCCCCACCGCACTGAATATCGCAGCCAGAAAAGGCATGGAAATAAAACCCGCCAGAAACCGGGGGGCCAGCACCCGGCGGACGGGGTCCACCGCCATCATTTCCATAGCCGATAATTGCTCGGTGGCTTTCATCAAGCCGATCTCGGCCGTCAAGGCCGAACCGGCCCGCCCGGCAAACAACAATGCCGTCACCACCGGGCCCAGTTCACGCACCAGTGAAAGTGCGACGACGACACCCAGGGATTCTTCGGCCCCGAAATCCACCAGGGTGTTATAGCCCTGCAGCCCCAGCACCATCCCCACAAATACGCCGGAGACCACGATGATTACCAGTGATAACACACCCACGGCGTAAATTTGTTTTATCACCAGACCAAAGCGGAGAAACAAACCGGGTAGTCCGGCCAGAACCTGCAGCAGCAGCAAATGACCGCGTCCCAGGCGCTGAAAGAATTCCAGGCCTTTTCGCCCCAATAGCTGCAGACTGTCCAACATCAGTTGTTATGCTCCCGCTGCAGCAAGTCTTCAGCATAATCCGCTGCCGGATAATGAAATGCTACCGGTCCATCCGCTTCACCGTTCAAGAATTGTTGCGCCCAGGCCGAGTCCGATTTTCCTAAAGCCTCAGCCGTACCGTGGGCCACCACCTTACCGCCGGATAATAGATAAACATCATCGGCGATGGCACAAGTCTCGGCGATATCATGAGAGACAATGATGCTTGTCAGACCTAGGGCATCATTCAGGGTTCGAATCAACCTCACCAGCACCCCCATTGAAATGGGATCCTGGCCGGTAAAGGGCTCGTCATACATCATCATCATGGGATCCATGGCAATGGCTCGCGCCAGGGCGACCCGTCGTGCCATTCCACCTGACAATTCACTTGGCATCAGGTCCCGCGCCCCACGTAATCCAACCGCTTCGAGCTTCATTAACACCAGGGACCGAATTAAAGCTTCTGACAAACCTGTATGTTCCCGTAAAGGAAAGGCAATATTGTCGAACACATTCATGTCCGTTAACAACGCGCCATTCTGAAACAACACGCCCATACGCTTGCGTAAACGATACAGCGCCCCGCGACGTAAATGCTGAACTTCCTCACCATCTAGCAGCACGCTGCCATTGTCCGGTTTCAATTGTCCACCGATTAGACGTAACAGGGTGGTTTTACCGGTACCGCTTGGCCCCATAATCGCGGTAACGCTGCCGCGGCGAATATCAATATCCACACCATCGAAGATCACACGATCGCCACGGGAGAAGCTGAGATTACGGATTTGAACCAAGGGCGCGTCAGACATAAAATTTTTTTGAAGTTATTTAATCCGACCATTGTGACGCAGTAAAAATATTATAACAATGCCTGATGCCCGTGCTTGTGACGCAACCGCTATTCTTCGAGCAATGCAACCTGTGCCGCAATCAAACCTGCAAAAGGGACTTGTGGGATGGAACAAGAAATATTTGTTGGTCTTAAATCGAATACCTGTTAAAGCAAATCTAGAATTATCTGTGCCTGCCTGATGACTTCAATATTGGGTGGATCTCCATCAAACAACAATATGGTCTGACGGTGTTGATCCCCGGCAGTAAGACAGGTCTCCACCCAA
>JAHEIJ010000259.1 GCA_024639445.1 Gammaproteobacteria bacterium | reverse complement strand
CGGGCGGCAAACCCGCTTCATGTGCCAGCTGAGTCATGTACATTGATGCAGTGGGTGTGCGCTCGGACGGTTTAAGAACAAAAGTATTCCCGGCCACGACGGCCAGCGGCCACATCCAGAAGGGGACCATGGCTGGAAAATTGAACGGCGTGATCCCGGCGACTACGCCCAGTGCCTGATATTCACTCCAGGAATCTATAGCGGGGCCGACGTTTTTGGTATGCTCTCCTTTCAACAGTTCCGGAGCCCCGCAGGCAAACTCGACGTTCTCAATGGCGCGGGTCAGTTCGCCCATTGCGTCATTAAACACCTTGCCGTGCTCCTCGGTGATCAAATGGCAGATCTTTTCGGCATTTTCCTCCATGAGGTATTTCAATTTAAACATGATCCGGGCTCGTTTGGCCGGAGGCGTATCTCGCCAGGCAGGCAAGGCAGCCTCAGCTGAGGCTATTGCCTCTTCCACCGTGGCCTTGGATGCCAGTGCAACTTGCTTGGTCACTTCACCGGTTGCTGGGTTGAAGAGATCCTGCAGGCGATCTCCGGTACCTGACACGTTTTGACCGTTAATTAAGTGTATAACTTTTTTTTCCATTTTTTTCTCTCCTTACAGTTCGAAATAAAGCTAAATTGAGAGTCGCTTTTGCTGATTATTCTTGTCAAATGCTGGGATATAGGGTCGATGGCCTGCTGACGAGAGCCAACTTCTTTTTAAACAAATAACTCAATTGCACCCATCTTTGGAAAATGATATGGTATTTGAAAGGTTTGTATACTTTCTGATTGAAAAACAGTTGATAAGTGCAAATGAGTAATGATCAGTATTCAGTCAAGCTATTTTTTTCATAGTCAAGTATAAACAAAGTGCTGTACCGCCAAAAACTGTGATGATTGTAAACGCCATCATAAAGATACCTTGTCCTGACATAAAACGCCTCCATTATATATGATAAACTATATATTATAAACTCATTTTTTATGAACTATTCAATTTAGCGAAATCCTTAAAAGAAATTAGAAATTAGGATGTATGAAAGAATTGTTTCTTTTTTTTCTGGCTGGTAGCTTCCGGGCGTGTTTACCATTGGAAGTCTGAATAAATTTACCAAAAGCGGTGTTGCACCCGGAATAAATGTTCTGGTGGCTGGAACAGGCCCGTTGCAAATTGCCCTGACCTATAATTTGGTCAGTGCAGGAATCATGGTGGCAGGACTTGTCGATGCCACTAATATGAAAGCAATGCTCTCCTCGGCATTGCAGATATTTATGAATGGTGGCCTTAATAAACTAACCCTGTATGAGTATTGAGATAAACACGGCGCAGATATCTCATTATCCAATACTTTCATATTAAGGAGATGTAAATGATGAATACTAAAGAAAAGTACAAACAATTTGTTAACACGGCATTTGTAGCTGCCGTAGAGCCAGTGGTCATCGAAAAAGCAGAAGGTGCAACCTATTTTGATGAAGACGGCACAACATACCTGGACTGCTTTGCCGGAATATCAGTGGTGAACTCCGGCCATGGAAATGAAATGATCAATGCTGCCGCAAAGGGGCAGATTGATAAGCTGGTACATTGCTGCTCTTATGTTTACCATGCAAAACCGGTTGCAGACCTGGCTGAAAAACTGGCAGCCATCACCCCTGGGGAACTGAAAAAAAGCTTTTTTGGAAACGGCGGAGCAGAGGCCATTGAAGGTGCTCTCAGACTTGCTAAACGCTTCAATAATAAAAATGAAATGGTGGCGTTGACCAATTCATTCCACGGCCGGTCTTATGCCACCTTGAGTCTGACCGGCAACTGCGGCAGAAAAAAAGGCGGCGGACCATATATGCCGGGCGTGACCTTTTCGCCGGCACCCTATTGTTATCGCTGTCCTTTTAAAATCTATGATTCCGAAAAATGTGACATGGCATGTGCCGATTACCTTGATGAAGTGATCCGATGCCATACGTCCGATAATGTCAGCCTTTTTATCGCAGAGCCTGTTATGGGAGAAGGCGGGATCATTACGCCTCCTGACGACTATTTTAAAAGAGTCAAAGAAGTTTTAAATTCCCACGATATTCTGTTTGTCGTGGACGAAGTACAGACAGGGTTTGGCAGAACCGGAAAAATGTTCGGCATAGAACATTATGGTATTGAACCGGATATCATGACCATGGCAAAGGGGATTGCAAACGGATTCCCCTTAAGCTGCTTCATTGCCAGGGATGAGATTGCGGACTCATTTCAACCGGGGGATCATCTTTCTACTTTTGGCGGCAATCCAGTTTCGTGCGCAGCCTCCCTTGCCAATATCGACTACATGGAACAAAACCAGATTGTCGAGCAGAGTGCCGAAAAAGGAGAATTCCTGAAAGAAGCCTTGGCTGCCATCAACCCGAAAAACGTCTGTATCGGAGAGATCCGCGGTAAAGGCCTGATGGTGGGCATTGAACTGGTCGAAGATTCTGAGTCCATGACCCCAGCTGGTGCCACGGCCGGCAAAGTCCGGGCAGCCATGCGGGAAAAAGGTATTCTCATCGGTGTGGGAGGCGGCTTCGGCAATGTGCTCCGGGTTCAGCCACCGCTGCCTGTCAGTAAAGAAGAGCTGACACAAGTGGTGGCTACTCTCAAAGCGGTCCTTGAGGGCTGATCCGGTCCGATGGGACAACATGTTCAAGATTGAGTGCCCTGCCTGGTTTTGACAACGGACAGTGCTTTTTGGGCCTATTGTCAGGTGATGGATATCGTATCTACCTGCTCACCGGCCAAAAGCATGGTCGGTAGAGGTGGATTCCATTGTAAAGCCCGGTGCCAGCCTGGAAATCATTAGGTTCAATTATTTTGGAGTTAGTTTGCCAAATGCAAAATAAATCCACCCCCCCCTTTACGAAAGGGGGATTTTACCAACAATATTGAATTTCACCTATCAGTGTTAAGCCATGTCATGTTTTCAGGTATTTTCGGTGAGCATGATCCGGGCATCGGCCACGATGCACCCCTTGAAAGTACACATCACTGGATTTAGATCAACGGATGTCATCCTGCCTTCCAGGTCCATAATCAGTTCTGAAAAACGAACCACCAGATTGTTCAGTGACTTCATATCCACGGGCTTCGATCCCCGGAATCCTTCCAGTACCCGGCGGCCCTTTAACTGGTGCACCATCGAACGGACATCCTGTTCGTTTACCGGCGCCATCCGTACCGCCGTATCGCCGTAGAGCTCGACACCGGTACCACCTATCCCTAGAAGCACTACCGGTCCGAACTGGTAATCGATCTTCGCACCGACGATCAGCTCCACACCGGCGACCATTTCTTCCACCAGCATCCCTTTAAACTGCTCAAAACGCTGAAAGCGATCGAAGACCGCCTGTATTTCGTCGTCCGTTTTTACACCCACGGCCACACCGTCCACATCGGTCTTATGAATCACGGCCGGTGACACCGCTTTGGCCACTATGGGATAACCGATTTTTCCGGCGGCCTGGACGGCATCATCCATCGTTGTCGCCAGATGAAAATTCGGAACCGGTATCCCGGCAAGATCGAGAATCCGTTTGGCATCTGGCTCCAACACCCACCCGTTTTCCCTGGCAGCCGTCAGAATAGAGGTCATGGCATCGGTTAACATGGTTGGTTCCTCCTCAATGCTTCCACCATGAGGGCGGCACCCTCGACGGAATCGGA
>JAHEIJ010000258.1 GCA_024639445.1 Gammaproteobacteria bacterium | reverse complement strand
AAATACCGGTCCTTCAAAACGGGCCACCAAGCCATGTTTTTCCAGCTTTTCTTTCAGCAGACCGGCGATGTTGGCGAGGAACTGATCTGCACTGGCAATGCCGAGTGAGTTTCGAATGTCATCGAACTTGTCGATCTCGATAAATAACACGGCACCCTTGGTTTTACCTTCCACCGCCTGGGTAATCAGCTTGTCCACCTTGTCGAGGAAGTAGCTGCGGTTAAACAGCCCGGTAAGCAGGTCCTGCTTGCTGAGTACATTCAGCTGTTGTTCCAGTTCTTTGCTATTGCCACGATCACGAATAATGATCTGGGTGCAAGTCTCGCCTTCCATGCTGGCAGGGGAGAATTCCATTGCAGTTTCGAAGGTATGGCCGTCCGTGTGTTTGGCCTCGATATCCAGTGAGTCATCCTTGCTTAGCCCCTTGGCATAGTTCCGTAAGAAGTCCTTGAGGGTACCGTGGTCTTTACTCCCCACCATATCGAGGATGGGCATACCCTCGACATCATCCTGGCTTTCATAACCAAACATCTCCAGGTAGGCCTGGTTGGCATAGATGTGCATGCCATCGTGGACATAGGAGATAGCATCGCGGGAACTGTCGATCAGACTACGCGCCCGCTTTTCCGATTCGCGCAGCATTTGTTCCGCGCGCCGCACTCCCTTGCGGTTCTTCAGATCCGCTACCTCACGTTTGACGATGTGAAGTAAGTGCTCTGGCTGGTTGGGGCTGACGGCATCACGGGCGCCGGCCTTGAGTTCAGCCAGGGGAATGTCGTCTGAATCCGTAATCACTACCAGGGGAATATCGCTACCGCTTTTCTGCAGCAGCTCCAACGCTTGCAGGGCACTGAATATGGGAAGCTTCTGCTTGGCCAGTATAATGTCGAACGGATTCTCGCTAATGGCTTTTTCCATGTCCTCATCGTCTTCGACACGGATATCGCGGACAATCTCTCCCGCGTTGCGCAGCACCTTGATCAGTTGCTCGGCAGGTTCCGACTCATCAAAAATTGTCAGTACTCTAAGCAGATCTTTGTCGCTCACACATGGCCCTTCAACAGCATATTATTAGACCCAATATAATGTCTTTTATGATGAATAAAGGCAAGCCGGGGATGGTTTGCCAGCAGTGATAAATATCACTCAATGCCACTGTAAGTGCGACTATATCGAGGACCAGACCGGGCCAAAATCTTGTTCGCTCCGCCGCTCATCCTGCTCGGTGCTTTCTTTTGCCTTGTCAGTATCCAGGAATTCAAACTGGAATTGCGCGAATAAGCCGGTGTTTTGCACCAGGTGGGTTAATGCAACCCGTACATCCTTACCCAGCATGTTTAGCATCAGTTTGTTACCGACACGCCAGGGTACGGGCGCGGTAATAAGTGTCGTCGGCTGTTTGATAGCGGGGATTTCAGGCAGTAACAGGCTCCGCTGGTAATTGAAGTCTTTACCGTTGGCAGTCGCGGTCCGCAGGCCGATCGCCGCGGCGTCCGGATTCAGCATTTCGATGCCGAGCTGCATTTGCTGCTGGGTATTGAATTTCATCCAGCGGATAACCCCGATTCCCCATTTCCAGGACTGATCGTTGTTACTTCGACGGATTCCGGCGAGTTCACCCACCTTGGCCTTGGTGCTGTTGCCTCCCGCATATTCCAGGCAATAGCCACTGGCACTTTCGTTGGTAATTACCCAGCTGCCTAATGATACGTCGGGTTGTTTCTGTGGCTTTTCCGCCGAATACAGTGATGAGTTGGCTGATGAGGGAGAGGGTCCATCGGATATGGCCAGCTCTTGAGTCACAATCCTGGTCAAATCAACGTCTTTGCCATCGGGATAAATCGTATTCCAGACATCAGGATTTTCGTCAGACAAACTTTTTACCACGTTGCTTTCGAACTCGGCATGATGAGTAAAGGGATCGTTTGGAATATGCTGAGATTCCTGCCGATGGTTTGTCAAAAATTGATGTATCGCACTCAGACCAATTGCCACCTGCACACCTTCCTGCATGCTGGAGCGCGGAAAGCCGCGTTTGGCTTCTATGCCCCAGGCAATCAATAAGCGGCGTAACAGATCATGGGAGAGATCCTGTCGACCCATATCAATACCGGAGAGGGTAGTGCTGACCACATCCTCAGATTGTTGTATGTGTTGGCGAATTCGCTCCGCCAGCATGTTGGTTTGTAACACCCGACAATTGGACGGTGGACAATTGAAATTGCTCTGCACGATGGGGCAGGGTGGCTGATCCTTCCCGAGGTTAATCCCAAACTGGCCATCGGCCGCAGGGTCTTCCGGGTGGTTTGGTTTGACTATCTCGCAGTAGCGTACCCAGCGTTCCAGGGTGTGATAGACCTTGGTGACTTCACCCTGGTGCAGGCGATAAGGCGAGGTCAGCCACAGTAGCATATTGCGCAGGTATTCGGCCTGGATCGATGACTTGTCAGCATACCTATGTTGATAGTCAGCAATGTCGGTGTGAGTGAGCTTGTGGTTTTCTGCATAGGCGTACAACTGGTGCATCTCTACCCAGAGTTTTTGCGGATAGGGGGCATAAATCTGATAGGAAGTCAGCAGAGATTGACCGGTATAACTAACCGCCCGATGTATTAGCAGTGCCAGATGTTTTTTGTCCTGGAACATGAAGTTGTTATTAAGGCTATCCTCGAATGCAATCTTGTAGCCGGTTGTCATGGCGATGAGGATTTCGTGAGTGGCGGCGGCGATTTTCTGATTTTTTTCGGGTAAAGGGTAGGCAACACCGATGAAATGCTTGCGCATGGAGTCGGTAATGTATTGCACGACTTCGCGCAGGCTTTCCAGAAAACGGGTACGTTCCTGGTGCGGTAAATCGAGTTGATTGGTTTCGATCAGGACCTTGTAAACCTGGCGAGCGGTTTCGCCCAGGTTGGCTTTTGGCAGGGCTTCAATCCATTGTTCAATTTTCCGCGGACGAATACTGAAAGCACCTTTATCCGGTTTTTGCCTTTTTGGTACTGACAAACCCAGCGGCTTTGACACTGTATATCTCCTCTAAACCCGAACACTTTATTAGATGCAAACCACCTCATACTTTTTACTTAACTACTTGTAAAGTATGGCATATTGGCCAATCGGGTTTGGGTATAGGGTCACGATCTGTAACAAAAATAGTCAAATGTTGTGACCTAAGAGATAAACAGACACGGCTCAAAGTGGGATTTTGGTCGGTTTTCCGGCTTGTTCCCGCACCAGGCGTGGAACCAGGTAACCGGGCAGGCGATCCCGCAGTTCATGTAGGAGTTTCAGCGCTTGCGTATCACTGACTTCAAAATGCCGGGCACCTTGAACCCGATCCAGTTGGTGAAGATAGTAGGGCAACACCTGAGCCGCAAACAGGCGCTCACTCAAGGCCGCCAGGACCTGCACGTCATCATTCACTCCCTTCAATAATACGGCCTGGTTTAACAGGGTGACCCCGGTTTCCTTAAGCCGCAGCAGGGCAGCGCTGACCTCATGGTTGATTTCATTGGCGTGATTGGCGTGGACCACCATCACGGTTTGCAGGCGGCAGTCAGCAAGCCAGTTTAGCAGGGCCGCATCGACTCGTTGCGGCAGCACGATCACCTGGCGGGTGTGTAGGCGGAGGCGCTGCAGGTGCGGAATGGCGGCGAGTTGTGCCACCAGTTGGGTAAGACGTTGATCGCTCAGGCT
>JAHEIJ010000046.1 GCA_024639445.1 Gammaproteobacteria bacterium | reverse complement strand
CGCATCATAGTACTTCTCCACTCCGTACGAATCCCATCGCGCGCATGTAGCGCACCCTAAACTTCTTATTTATCAATCAGTTATCCTAATTATCTTTGAATAATCTTTATAAGTATGCACTAACTATAGCTTATAAATAGTCTTTTACCAAAATTTCAGCCGTTTGAACACCGTTTAATGCGGCTCCTTTGCGGATGTTATCCGTAACCGCCCAGAGTGTAATACCACCATCTAGGGACATATCGGCACGTATACGCCCAACATAAATTGCATCATTTCCTGCTGCCTCGGTCACAGCAGTCGGACCCTCAGCGACTGCATCAAACACTTCCAGCGCGGATGATTTCGCCAACAGGCTGCGGGCTTGCTCAAGTTCAATGGGTTCTTGCGTCTGTATCCCCAACACCATGCCATGACCGAAAAATACCGGTGCCTGCAAAATGGTCGGGCTTACTTTAAGCGATGGATAATCCAGGATTTTTTGACTTTCCCGTACTAACCCGGTCTCCTGCGTCGAATAGCCGTTCTCCTCAAGCTCTCCGACCTGAGGTAGAACATTAAAGGCAATCTGCTGGGAGAACACCTGCGACTCAATGGGCCGCACATTCAGCAGACTGGCTGTCTGGCCCGCCAATTCTTCCACCGCAGCCCGACCGAGTTCGGAGACCGCGGCACACACTGTGACGGAAATGTGTTCTAACCCAACTGCGGTATGAAGGGGATGCGCGCACAACAACATTTGAATTGTTGCCGCCGCGGGACAGGCGATGATCCCGCATTGTGAATAAGCCGCGATGGCCTGCGGATTGATCTCAGGAATAACCAGTGGGATATCAGGCTCGTTACGATACTGGGCCGAATGATCGATCACTACACAGCCGGCTGCAACAGCCTGGGGGACAAACTCGGCCGCGATTCCTTGATCGACACAAAACAGCGCCAGTCCAACCGCGGAGAAATCAAACCCGGCAATATCCTGTACCGGAATATTGGATCCCTTGAAACTGAGGCGTTTGCCCACCGCCTCACCCCAATCCAGCAAGCGAAGTTGCCCGAGGGGAAACTGGCGCTGCTCGAGCAGCTCGATCAGGGTTTCACCCACCAGAGTGGTTGCACCCACCACGGCGATATCAAGTGTCTTACTCATAGGTAAACCGTCAACAATCAGAATTCAGGATTAGAAACGGCAGGATGAACCGGGGAACGATAAGTCTTACACCCGACGCCACCCTGCCAGTGATTTCGTGGTATCAATCTTCCAGTAAAATGCGCAACATGCGACGCAGTGGCTCCGCGGCGCCCCACAGCAATTGATCACCCACGGTGAAAGCCGACAGGTATTCTGGCCCCATGGTGAGCTTGCGTAACCGGCCTACCGGGATGGTCAAGGTCCCGCTGACTGCCGCCGGTGTCAGCTGCCGCATGGTGACATCACGTTCGTTAGGAATGGCCTTCACCCAGTCATTCGCTTCATCCAGCATGCTATGGATCTCATCCAGCGGAACATCCTGCTTCAGCTTGATGGTCAAGGCCTGGCTGTGAGATCGCATCGCGCCTATCCGTACACAAAGACCATCAATTGGAATCGGATTGCCGCTGCGGCCAAGAATTTTATTGGTTTCGACTTCCGCCTTCCATTCTTCCCGACTCTGTCCGGAGTCAAGCTGGGAATCGATCCACGGGATGAGACTTCCCGCCAATGGCACATCCCAGTTGTCAACTGGATACGCCTTGCTCTGCATGTGATCGGTAACGGCGCGATCGATATCCAGAATTGCCGAAGCTGGATCATCCAGTAAGCTACTGACCGAATCACGCAGGGAACCCATTTGACTCAGCAGCTCACGCATATTGCGCGCCCCCGCACCGGAAGCGGCCTGGAAGGTCATGGGTGTGATCCACTCGATCAACTCCCGTTGGAACAGGCCCCCCAGCGCCATCATCATTAAGCTGACCGTACAGTTGCCTCCGACGTAAGTCTTGATCCCGTTGGCCAAACCCTCCTTGATGACATCCTGATTGACCGGATCCAGTACAATGATGCTGTCGTCATCCATGCGCAAGGTCGAAGCCGCATCAATCCAGTAACCGTCCCAACCGGCGGCACGTAATGCAGGATAAACCTCTTCGGTAAAACCACCACCCTGACAGGAAATAATGGCATCCATCGCTTTTAATTCAGCAATGTCTTTCGCGTCCTTCAGTACCGGAATATCTTTACCCACATCCGGTCCTGCTTCACCAACTTGCGAAGTGGTAAAGAACACCGGATCGATCAAGCCAAAGTCATCTTCCGCCCTCATGCGCTGCATGAGCACCGAACCCACCATGCCGCGCCAACCGATTAGCCCAACTTTTTTCATCATCCTGCCTCGTCAAATCTCTTTATCGAAAATACCGCAACACTACTGTCGCATCGCACTGACGACTGCATCGCCCATTTCGCTGGTACCCACTTTGCGCATGCCATCACTGAAAATATCCTGGGTGCGCAGACCTTGATCCAGGACGTTGCGCACTGCGGCTTCGATCCTGTCAGCCAATGCCGCTTCATCCAGGCTATAACGCAACATCATGGCAACCGACAAAATAGTAGCCAATGGATTAGCCACACCCTGGCCGGCGATGTCCGGCGCGGAACCATGAATCGGTTCGTACATACCCTTGCCGTTCTCATCCAATGAAGCGGAAGGCAACATACCAATCGAACCGGTTAACATCGCCGCCGCATCTGACAAGATATCACCAAACATATTTGTCGTGACCATGACATCAAACTGTTTTGGTGCCCGTACCAGCTGCATTGCCGCATTGTCGACATACATGTGCGACAACTCGATTTCCGGATAATTATCGGCCTCATCAATCATGACTTCACGCCAAAGTTCGGTACACTCCAGGACATTCGCTTTGTCGACCGAACAAACCCGCTTGTTGCGTTTGGCGGCAATATCAAATGCCACCTTGCCGATGCGACGAATTTCCGGTTCCGAATAAACCAGGGTGTTAAATCCCTCGCGTTCTCCATTTTTAAGAGTGCGTACGCCCCGGGGTTGACCAAAATAAATTCCGCCGGTTAATTCGCGCACGATCATGATATCGAGATCGGCCACAATTTCCGGTTTAAGGGTCGAAGCATCAGCCAATTGCGGATACAGAATAGCGGGTCGTAAATTCGCGAACAGGCCAAGGCCGGCGCGCAATCCCAGCAGACCCTTTTCCGGCCGCACAGCAATATCCAGCGCTTCCCATTTATGGCCACCGACAGCACCCAGCAAAACGGCATCGGCCTGTCTGGCTAACTGCATGGTGGATTCCGGTAACGGCGAACCGCAGTCGTCAAATGCGCTGCCACCTACCAGAGCCTCTTCCAGTTCCACCTTGAAGTCAAAGTCTGTTTGCAGACAGTCGATTATTTTCACGGCTTCAGTAACAATTTCCTGCCCGATACCGTCACCCGGTAATACTGCGATTTTCTTTGTCATTGTCTTGCCTACTATTCCAATTTCAAATTTTTCATTCGGGATGCAATGAAGAAAGTGTTATTCGTTCCTGTTACACGTTTCGAAACAACCAGGGTGCTTCCTGTTGTCGCTTCTTCTCATAAGCCTGAATGTCATCCACATGCTGTAAGGTCAGGCCAATATCATCCAGCCCATTTAACAGCCTATGCTTGCGAAACTCGTCGATCGCAAACTGAATCACTTCGCTATCCGGTTTGGTAATCGTTTGCGCCGCCAGATCAATCGTTAACTGATAACCTTCCTCGGTTTCGACCTGCTTGAACAACTGATCAACCTGACCGGCATCCACTACAATGGGTAGAATTCCATTCTTGAAACAATTGTTATAGAAAATATCCGCAAAACTGGGCGCGATGATTACACGAAAACCGTAGTCGAGTAAGGCCCAGGGCGCATGCTCGCGACTGGATCCACAACCAAAATTTTCTCGCGCCAACAATACCTGGGCCGCCTGATAGCGTGGCTGGTTAAGCAAAAAATCAGGATTCAACGGCCGAACCGAATTGTCCATCCCGGGCTCACCCTGATCAAGATAGCGCCAGGCATCAAACAGGTTCGGACCAAACCCACTCCGCTTGATCGATTTAAGAAACTGTTTCGGGATTATCGCATCCGTATCCACATTGGGTCTGTCCAACGGCATTACGATACCCGTTAATGTTTCAAATTTTTCCATGCTGTCACACCTCCGCAAAATCTGTGCTTGTCTAACCGAGTTTCCGAACGTCAATAAAATGCCCTGTCACCGCAGCAGCGGCAGCCATGGCCGGACTCACCAGGTGGGTACGCCCACCCTGGCCTTGCCGACCTTCAAAATTTCGATTCGAGGTTGAGGCGCAGCGTTCTCCCGCTTGCAGGCGATCGGCATTCATCGCCAGACACATGGAACAGCCGGGTTCACGCCATTCAAAACCGGCGTCGATAAAGATTTTATCCAGGCCTTCCTGTTCAGCCTGTTGTTTGACCAATCCCGATCCCGGCACCACCAACGCCTGTTTAATGGAATCAGCCACTTTGCGACCCTTGGCCACCCTGGCGGCTTCGCGTAAATCTTCAATGCGGGAATTGGTACAGGATCCGATAAACACCACATCCGGTTTGATCTCCACCATGGGGGTATTGGGTTGCAAGTCCATATAATTCAGGGCCGCCTTCATGCCTTCACGCTTCACTTCATCATGCTCGGTCGCCGGATCGGGGACTCTACCATCCACGCTGATTACCATTTCAGGCGATGTCCCCCAGGTCACCTGTGGCTTGAGGCTGCTGGCGTCGAGATGAATCACCTTGTCGAACTTGGCATCCGCATCACTGTGCAGCGTTTGCCAGTTAGCCACGGCCTGCTCCCATATCTTCGCTTTTGGGGCATAGGGTCGGCCATTGACGTACTCGATGGTTTTCTCATCCACCGCCACCATGCCGGCCCGCGCCCCCGCCTCTATCGCCATGTTACACAGGGTCATGCGACCTTCCATCGAAAGCGCGCGGATCGCGTCACCCCCGAATTCAATCGCATAGCCGGTTCCGCCGGCAGTCCCGATGTGGCCGATGATAGCCAGGACAATGTCTTTTGCCGTGACACCTGCCGGTACCTGGCCATTAACGCTGACTAGCATTGCACGGGATTTGTTCTGAACCAGGCACTGGGTCGCAAGGACGTGCTCGACTTCCGAGGTACCGATGCCAAAGGCCAGGGCACCAAACGCTCCATGGGTCGAAGTATGGGAATCGCCGCACACCACCGTCATCCCGGGCAATGTCGCCCCTTCTTCCGGTCCAATCACATGCACAATTCCTTGGCGAAGATCGTTCATCTTGAACTCGGTAATACCAAAGGCTTCGCAATTGGCATCCAGGGTTTCGACCTGCAGACGGGAAACAGGATCGACTATCCCTTCAGCACGATCCGTAGTGGGAACATTATGATCCGGTGTCGCCAGGTTAGCGCCCACTCGCCAGGGTTTACGTCCGGCAAGGCGCAAGCCTTCAAATGCCTGGGGTGAAGTCACTTCATGCACCAAATGACGGTCGATATACAGCAACGCGGTACCATCACCGTTATCACGCACCATATGAGCATCCCACAACTTGTCGTACAGGGTCTTGCCAGCCATGTGTCCTCCTCAAAATGTGCGCTAATTGTAGACCCTGCTATACTATTACTCTAATTCATTATTTTCATAATATTTATTCCAAATAGTTATATATGGATATTGCAGCTTTACAGGCCTTTGTTGTGGTTGCCGAGTCCGGCTCCTTTTCCATCGCCTCAGAACGGCTCTTTCTAACCCAACCGGCCATCAGCAAACGCATTGCCCTGCTGGAATCGGAGCTGAATAGCCGTTTATTTGATCGTATCGGTCGTGGTGTCAGTCTCACTGAAAGCGGCCATGCCCTGTTACCCCGGGCCCGTCATATTCTGCTGGAAGTAGAAGACAGCCGTCGTGAGATTTCCAACCTGTCTGGCCAGATTGCAGGGCGTTTGCGGGTCGGTACCAGCCACCATATCGGCCTGCATCGCTTACCGCCGGTATTACGTCGCTATAGCGCCTCCTATCCCGAGGTGGAACTGGACCTGCATTTTATGGACTCGGAAGACGCCTGCCGTGCCGTCTTGCATGGTGACCTGGAACTGGGCGTGGTGACCTTACCCCTGGATTCGCCAGCAGAACTGCAGACTCGCCTTATCTGGCCGGATCCGCTGGATTTTATTGTCAATCCCGAGCACCCCCTGGTCACCGAGCCTGATCCGATAGATCCGGCCCGGTTGTGTGAGCATCCAGCGATTCTGCCCGCCCCCGGCACCTACACCCGCGAAGTGATCGAACAGGCCTTTCAACCCTTGGGGCTAAGCATTCCGATTCGCATGGGCACGAATTATCTGGAAACCATCAAAATGATGGTCAGTGTTGGACTGGGCTGGAGTGTCCTCCCGCGTACCATGCTGAGTGATGAACTGCGGGTATTAAAGGTCAGCAATATCCATTTAAGTCGCCAACTCGGAACAGTCTGGCATGGGGGCCGGACTCTCTCCAACGCCGCCCAAGCCATGCTGGACTACTTACCGGCCAGTGAGTAATTGCGTCAGCATTGGGTTCAGCTCATTGTTTCGCTATGCTAGCACTCTATGAGACTTCGCATACTCTTGCTCGGCTTCACGTTGTTATCGACCGCTTGCACCAGTATGGTCATGGGGGGCGGTCAATCCAGTGGCGCCTATCAGCAGCAAGACGATCGAACACTGCAACAGGTCAGCGAGGATGCCAACATTACACAACGTGTACAACGCATCCTGGAGAATCACACTAAGATTGATGTGGACACATCAAACGGCATAGTCACCTTGCGGGGAACGGTAGTGTCGCAACGTGAAGTCCAACGGATTATCAGCCAGGTTTACCGGGTTGACGGTGTGCAGCGGGTTGATTCACAACTGGTAGTGAGTTCTCCGTAACTTAAACCTGCCACTCTCAGCCGGCTCACTAGCATCAATCAGGTGGTTTTATCAGCCGGAATCGAATACCAGGCGATGAAAAAAGCAAGCAGGCTAATAGCGGCAGCAATGACAAACATCTGCAACGCGCCAAAATACTCATACACATAACCACTATAAAAACTGCCCAGCGCACCGCCCGCGCCAAAACTTAAACTACTATACAAGGCTTGGCCCTTGCCCTGATGCTTGCCCTTGAAGTAGGTATGGATTAGCTGAATAGCCGCGGCGTGGAAAACCCCAAAAGTAGCCGCATGGAGACATTGCGCAAGTAACATGATGCTCAAATGCTCGGGAAACAGACCAATCAATATCCAACGAATCATCGCCAGTAATAAACTAGCCAATAACAGGTTACGCAAACCAAACTTCGGTACCAGGCGGTGCATCCACAGGAACACGATCACTTCGGCAATCACACCAAGCGCCCATAAGCCACCGATCTGACTTAAAGAATAGCCATGGGCTTTCATATAGATGGAATAAAACGTGTAATAGGGACCATGCCCGGCCTGTAGTAGAAAACACACCAGCAACAGACCCACCACATGTGGCTGGGAAAGAATCTTGCGTAAGGGTGTATGGTCTAATGGTAAATGGCCGGCCGCCTCTTCCGGCACCAGGAGACTGTTAACCCAGATGGCAACAAACAGACCAAAAAGAATCCAGGGCAGTAATTGAATCCCCTGCCCCTGCATGACCTCCCCCAGCCCCCATACGGCCACAATAAAGCCGATTGATCCCCACAACCTGATCGAGCTGTAGCGATGAGCATGGTCACCAAGATAATTAAAGGTCGTCGCTTCGAATTGCGGTAGGGCGGCGTTCCAGAAAAAACTGAACAGCATCATCACGATGGCCAGCCAAACAAAACCATCCTGGAAAAACACCCCTGCAAAGGCCAGCGCAGCACACAGACTGCCAATGCGAACAATGGCCATTCGGCGGCCCGTGTGGTCCGCAATCCAACCCCAGATGTTGGGCGAGATGATCTTGGTGGCCATAATGATGGCCATCACATTACCGATCGCCGTAATATCATATCCCAGGGATTTAAGATACAAACCCCAGTACGGCAATAACGCACCCAGACTGGCAAAATAAAAAAAGTAAAAACCCGAAAGACGCCAATATGGCATGGAAGTCACAAGCAGAAGGATTAAAACATCAATAAATTAGGAAATGGCACTGTCGTTTTTGCTTAAACACACATCTTCCTTTCGCTGCAACAATAGATGTTCTTAAGCAGTTGAAGGAATAATGGGTGTAATGGATTTTACATCCATATTTTGCGCACGATGACGCAATACATGATCCATCAAAACAATTGCCATCATGGCTTCGGCAATGGGGGTTGCGCGTATACCAACACAGGGATCATGCCGTCCCTTGGTGACAACCTCAACCGGATTACCATGGATATCAACACTACGACCAGGCAGGCGAAGGCTGGAGGTCGGCTTGAGGGCGAGGCTGGCAAGAATATCCTGGCCTGAGGAAATACCGCCCAGGACACCACCTGCATGATTAGTGACAAATCCCTCAGGTGTGATTTCATCACGATGCTCGGTACCCTTCTGTTCCACGCAGTCAAACCCGGCCCCAATCTCAACACCCTTCACCGCATTGATACTCATCAGCGCATGGGCCAGATCCGCGTCCAGACGATCAAAGATGGGTTCACCCAAACCGGGAGGTACCCCGCTGGCCACCACGTTGATACGCGCGCCGATGGAATTACCTTCCTTTCGCAGCGCATCCATATAGGCCTCAAGCTCGTCCAGCTTGGCTGCATCAGGAAAGAAGAAGGCGTTCTTTTCCACCGCGTCCCAGTCAAAATTTTCGTATTTAATCGGCCCCAGCTGCGCCATGTAGCCACGAATCAGGATGGAGTATTTTTCCGCCAGGTATTTCTTGGCAATGGAACCGGCCGCAACACGCATTGCGGTTTCCCGTGCCGATGAGCGACCACCTCCACGATAGTCTCGTAGGCCATATTTTTGCTGATAGGTATAATCAGCATGCCCGGGCCGAAAACGTTCCATAATTTCAGAATAATCCTTGGAACGTTGATCGGTATTTTCAATCAACAGGGCAATCGGGGTACCAGTGGTTAGCCCTTCGAACACTCCGGAGAGAATGCGAACCTGATCCGCCTCGCGGCGCTGAGTGGTATGCCGGCTTTTACCCGGTTTGCGTCGATCCAGATCGCCTTGCAGGTCTTCTTCACTCAAAGCCATGCCTGGCGGGCAACCATCGACGATACAACCAATCGCCGGGCCATGACTTTCACCGAAGCCGGTAACAGTAAACAATTTTCCGAATGAATTTCCTGACATGGAACTTATTGTAACGGTTCAGCCCGAAAACGTCTCCCTGTGGAGAACGTTTTCTTTTACCCGATTTCAATGCTGTACCGCAGCAATTTAAATAACGCGTGAAAAACGCTGTTCCCTCTGGGCACGCAAATAAGCGTCGAAGACCATACAGATATTTCGAATTAGTAACTTGCCGGCTGGCGTCACCGTGATGGTGTCGTTATTGATGTCAATGAGTCCATCTTCCTGCATGGGTTGTAACTCTTGCATCTCTCGCGAAAAATAGTCTCGAAAAACAATTCCAAACTGCTTTTCAATAACTGGCATACGCAGTACAAAGTTACAGATCAACTGGTTTATAACTTCGCGTCGCAGGATATCCTCATCCGTCAAACTCACACCCCGAAACACAGCCAGCTCACTCGCATCGATGCGAGCGTAATAATCATCCAGGGTTTTCAGGTTTTGCGCATAACAATTGGCGACCATGCTGATTGAAGTAATCCCCATGGCGATGAGATCACAATTCGCATGAGTTGAGTAACCCTGGAAATTTCGATACAGCGTGCCATTAGCCTGGGCTACGGCAAGCTCGTCATCCGGTTTGGCAAAATGGTCCATGCCGATATACACATAACCTGCTGCGGTAAGCCGATCGATACAGTGCTTGAGAATGGCCAATTTTTCATCCGGACTGGGCAGATCCTCGGCATGAATACGACGTTGAGGTTTAAACAGTTCCGGCAGGTGAGCGTAATTGAAGACTGACAGGCGGTCCGGCGAAAGCTCGAGCACCTGATCAAGCGTCCGATCAAAACTCGCGACACTCTGGAATGGCAATCCGTATATCAAATCGATACTGATGGACTTGAAACCCTCACTACGCGCCGCATTGATGACATAGGCGGTTTCTTCCTCGGTCTGAATGCGATTGACTGCTTTCTGAACCGCCGGATCAAAGTCCTGCACTCCAAGACTCATCCGGTTGAACCCGACTGAGCGCAATACCGCAATGGTATCGCCATGGGCTTCACGTGGATCAATTTCAATGGAATATTCACCCCGGTCATTGTCCAGCAGTTTGAAATATTTACCGGTTACCCGCATCAGCTCACGCATTTCATCATGACTGATAAAGGTGGGCGTACCACCTCCCCAATGCAATTGTTCCACCGGCCGTTCCGCATCAAACAGTTGGCTCTGTAGAGCGATTTCCTGGTGAAGTCGTTGCAGATAAGGTGCGGCGCGGCTGCGGTCCTTGGTCACTACCTTGTTACAGCCACAGTAAAAGCACACGGTGTCACAGAAAGGAATATGAAAATACAGTGACAATGGTCGCTTGCTGATATTGCTGGCCTGCGCCTTTTGGCGATAATCGTTGCTGGTGAATTCTTCGCTAAACTGTACCGCCGTCGGGTAAGAGGTATAGCGCGGACCCGCCTTGTCGTAGCGTTGAATCAGATCCTTGTCGAAAATAATTTTACTCATTACTTAATATACCTTTGCAGCATTCACCATCCTATTAAATGGTGCCTGTCGATTCACAAACAGAATCAGTCTTCCCCCACAGCTTGCAAACCTTTGCGGTGAGTTTCATTGATCTTCCGCAACACGGGCTTTAATGGAAGCATAGCACTCTGCTGTGATTCCACGACTGGCATAAAGGGTAGATCCGTATCCGCAAATTCATAATTGCCATCCGCAATGGCGTTTTGCAAGTCACGTAAGCCTTTCTCCAATGGATCGATAAAAGGCAATGCCCCCTCCATGAATTCCTCATCGTACTCCACTGACATGCGTAGTTCCTCTACATCAAACAGGGCCGATTTGATCATCTCCAGATACTCTTCCATGCTGGCGGGACGTTTGACAAGGGACATGCGTGACTCCTGAATTGTTTGATGCTATTGGTACGGGGGTTTAACCCTGCATAAAAACATCATGATACTCGACTAGCTGCGCCGCCTCGAGCAGAAAAACACCTTCCCCCCCATAACTGAAATCCAGCCAAGTGAAAGGTACGCCGGGAAATCGGGCTTGCAAGGCCTCTGCACTGTTACCCACTTCCACGATCATGACCCCATCAGGAGTCAGGTAATCTGCAGCCTGTTGCAACATCGGGATGACCAGATCCAGTCCTTCCTGACCGGCGGACAAACCCATGCGGGGCTCACGCCGGTATTCTTCCGGCAGGGCCGCCATGTCCTGTGCATCCACATAGGGCGGATTACTCACAATTAAATCATAGCGCCTGCCCTGCAGGGCGTCGAAAAGATTTGAGTCTATGATCTCAACCTGTTGCGCCAAGCCGTAGTCGGCCACATTGCGTCGCGCGACCTCCAGTGCGCCAGGCGAGATATCCGTCGCATCCACCTCTACCTGGGGTAATGCCAGTGCGATGGCAATGGCGATACAAGCACTGCCGGTACACAGATCCAGTACCCGTTGAAGTTGATTCGGCTCCACCCAGGGCTGAAATTGATCCAGGATCAGTTCCGCCAGGGGTGAACGGGGTATCAGCACACGCTCGTCCACATAGAAGCGGTGGCCGGCAAACCAGGCCTCATGAGTCAGGTAGGCGGCGGGTAATCGCTCCTGCACACGGCGAGTCAGGAGTGCTTTCACCTCAGCCTGCTGCTCGGG
>JAHEIJ010000257.1 GCA_024639445.1 Gammaproteobacteria bacterium | reverse complement strand
TACCTCAATCCATTAATGAGTTGGGTGGTTACAAGGTACAGGGGCGAGAACAGGCGGCGGCGGATCAAATGCTGCAGGATGCTATTGGCTTGCAACAGGCGGGCGCGGAAATTATTGTACTGGAATGTATTCCCGCCAGTCTGGGTAAACGAATCAGTGAAGCGATAGATATCCCGACTATCGGGATTGGTGCCGGAAATGAATGTGACGGCCAGGTCCTGGTGATCTATGATTTGCTGGGTCTCACCCCGGGTAAGCAACCAAGCTTTGCGAAAGATTTTCTCGCGGAGTTACCAGCAGGCAAGAGGATCGCGACGGCCATTGCGGCCTATGTGGATGCGGTGAAAAGCGGTGACTTTCCTGATGAAAT
The DNA here is from genome assembly GCA_024639445.1 of Gammaproteobacteria bacterium. Taxonomy (GTDB): domain Bacteria; phylum Pseudomonadota; class Gammaproteobacteria; order UBA6429; family Thiohalophilaceae; genus JAHEIJ01. Next base: position 3,360 of record JAHEIJ010000257.1, on the reverse strand, counting down.
ACATTCATTTAACTAAACAGAATATGAGGATAAGGAAATGCGCAAGATAATCAGTCTGGGTCTGGTAGTGTTATTACTGTCAGCCTGTAGCTGGGTCAAACTGACGCCGGAAGGAGAAAAAGTCACAATCGCAAAAGCGGCGCATGTGACGAATTGCAAGTTTGCCGGCACAACAACAGTTTCCGTAAAGTCACGTACTGTGGGTGAACGCGATGCTGGAAAGGTCAAAACAGAACTGGAAACCCTGGCGCGCAACGAAGCAAACAAATTGAAAGGTGACACTGTTGTTCCCGTAACGGAAATCAAAGAGGGTGAACAAACCTTCAAGGTATATCAGTGTAATCCCTAAACTGTATTTTATTGGAAGGTTGCTCATGTCCTGCGTGCCGGTGGTAAGACCGGGCGACGGGCATCGATCAATCAATTACTGTTGAACAATTACCATTGTTCTGTCGGTCGCCTTCAACCATGCAGCTTATCCATTCCATCACTGAGATGCAGTCATATTCCAGTGTCTGGCAGCAAGCCGGGTTGAAGGTTGCTTTTGTTCCGACCATGGGTAACCTGCATGCCGGTCATTTGGATCTGGTGGAGAGAGCGATGCAGCTGGCTGATCGCGTGGTGGTGAGTATCTTTGTGAATCCGCTGCAGTTTAATGAAGACGGTGACTTTGAGGCTTACCCGCGGACACTGGATGACGATATGCAGAAACTTGGCGACTATCAGGTAGACGCTGTGTTTGCGCCGAGTGAGAACGAACTCTATCCACAGGGACGTGAGCGAATAACCTGGGTGGACATCCCGGAGTTGTCAGCAATCCTCGAAGGCAGCAGTCGACCGGGGCATTTTCGTGGCGTCGCGACAGTGGTGGCAAAACTGTTCAATTGCGTTCAGCCGCAAGTGGCAATCTTTGGCGAGAAAGATTTTCAACAATTGCTTGTGATACAACGCATGGTGGCTGATCTGAATTTTCCCATTGAGATCATCGGTATGCCGACCCGTCGCGAGGAAGACGGTCTGGCGATGAGCTCCAGGAACAGTCGTCTCAGTGTGGAGGAACGTAAGAATGCCCCCGTACTGTATCGCGCATTGCAAATGATGCGGGACAATATTCTGGCCGGCGAGGGTGATTTTGCCCAACTGGAAAGCCAAGCCATGGAGCAAATCGCCGCGGAAGGAATGACGCCTGAATACATCAGCGTGCGCTCTGCGAAGGACCTGGAGGTGCCCCAAGTTTCTGCTGATCTGGTCATTGTTGCTGCCGCCCGTGTGGGGCAGACGCGCCTGATTGACAATATTCTGGTGTAATTCCTTTAGAAAATAATCACTTGGGGGTTAGGACGCAGTTGCATGTCCGTGTTAAAATAGCCAACTCTTTTAGTCACGAGGTTGTGGATTCATGCTGACAACGATGCTCAAAGCCAAACTGCACCGTGCCAGTGTTACGCATTCGGAGTTGGAGTACGAAGGCTCCTGCGCGATCGATGGTAAGCTGCTGGAAATCTCGGGGATTCGGGAATATGAGCAGATTGAAATCTACAACGCCACCAATGGTGAGCGCTTCAGGACCTATGCGATTCGTGCTGAGGACGGTTCCGGTATTATTTCCGTCAACGGTGCCGCGGCCCATAAGGCCAATCCGGGTGATGTTGTGATTATCTGCGCTTATGTCGGCCTGACCCAGCAGGAACTGGTGAACTTCAAGCCGAAGCTGGTTTACCTGGGTGAGAACAATCAGGTCACCCATACGCGGAATACCATTCCGGTCCAGGCCGCCTGACAACAATCAATTAATTAGTGATATCAGCAACGGGCAGCAACGCCATGTGGCTGCTAGCCCGTGTTACGCATCCCGGCTGCAATGGCATTAATCGTGCGCAATAAGGGATTCAGCCACTGATTGCGACTCTCCTCATCCAGTGATTCATCCCGGAATCGTTTAAGCAAGGTCACCTGGATCTGGTTAAGAGGATCCAGGTAAGGGTTGCGGCGGTTGAGTGAACGGGCCAGTCCCGGCGTGTCACCCATCAGTTCATCAATTTGCGCCACCTGTAATACCGTGTTAACGGTACGCTGGTATTCGGCATGGATGGTGTCATAGATCGGGCGTGCACTTTCCTGATTAAGGCACAGACCGACATAGGATTCAGCAATACGCATATCCGCCTTGAACAGCGCCATTTGTGAATTGGAAAGCAGCGCGCGGAAGAAAGGCCAATCCCGATACATTTCATACAACTTGTCCAACTGCTGTGGATGTTGCGTTAACCAGTTTTCCAGTGCAGTGCCCAAACCGTACCAGGCCGGCAAGGTATGACGTGACTGTGCCCAGCCAAATACCCAGCCGATCGCACGCACCGATCCCTTTGAACGATCGGCCTGTTTACGATGTGATGGGCGCGAGCCGATGTTCATCAACGCAATTTCGCTTACCGGCGTCGCTTCGTAGAAGTAATCGAGAAAACCCGGCGTCTCATCGGTCAGCGTGCGATATTGCTGTTCCCCGCTGGCCGCCAGTTCTTTCATAATGGCCAGGTGTTCCGGATTGTCGGGTTTTGGTTCTGCAATCAGGTTCCGGCTGGCTTTCATCAGGCCGGTGATGCCCATACTGAGTTCGTACACCGCCGTTTCGGTATTGCTGTATTTATACGACAACACCTCACCCTGTTCAGTGAACTTGATTTCACCGTGAACGGTTCCGGTGGGTTGTGACAAAATGGAATCATGAGTCGGACCGCCGCCACGGCCGATGGTGCCACCCCGACCGTGGAACATGCGTAAATCGACCCCATGCTTCCTGGTTAAGGCGGTAATCTGCTGCTGCGCCTGGTACAGATTCCAGGCCGAGGCGAGGATGCCGCCATCCTTACATGAATCTGAATAGCCCAGCATGACTTCCTGACAATTACCCGATGCCTTGAGTAAGGCGGCATAGGTGCTGTTCTCCAGTAGTTGATTCATGACCGGCTCGATGTGCGCCAGATCGTCAATGGTCTCGAACAATGGCGAGATACGGATATCGCAATACCAGTCGCCATTGCGGTTGCCGGCGAGACCGGCGAGCCAGGCCAGGAACATGACTTCCATGACGTGACTGGCCGCATGGGTCATGGAAATAACGTAGTTGCCAAACACCTTGGGGCTGACTTCCTTGCGCATCTGCGCCATCACGTCAAACAGCTTGAGTGTTTCCCGGCTTATATCGGTAAACTCGCTACTGTCTACCTGGGGCGCTTTTTGTTCCAGCCAGTTGGCGAGCACCGCAAGGCGCTTTTCTTCAGGGAGTGTCGAGTAATCGGTACCATCCATTTGTCGCAGCACTTCGCTGACGGCATTGCTGTGGATAGTCGATTCCTGGCG
>JAHEIJ010000045.1 GCA_024639445.1 Gammaproteobacteria bacterium | reverse complement strand
CCGGTCTGTCACCCTGTGGGAAACAGACCGGGCCTGTGTCACCTATACAGAGGAATAAAACAAAATGAGTGCTGTAATCGAAGACGTACAGAACAGTAAAGACACTCGCCAAATACCCATTAACAAGGTGGGTATCAAGGATATTCGTCATCCGGTACGGGTGCGGGATCGCAGCATGGGTGAGCAACACACCATTGCTTGTTTCAACATGTATGTCAATTTGCCACACAACTTCAAAGGCACCCACATGTCACGTTTTGTGGAAATCCTTAATCAGCATGAGCGCGAAATCTCGGTCGAATCCTTCAAGGACATGTTGCGAGAAATGGCCGAGCGCCTGGAAGCAGATTCCGGACATATCGAAATGCGCTTCCCCTACTTCGTCAATAAAAAAGCCCCCGTATCCGGGGTTGAAAGCTTGATGGACTACGATGTCACCTTTATCGGTGAAATCCACAAAGGTGTCGATGACATGGCCATTAAGGTGGTCATTCCCGTCACCAGTTTATGCCCCTGCTCCAAGAAAATTTCCGAGTATGGCGCGCACAATCAACGTTCTCACGTCACCGTAAACGCGCGCATCAAGGATTTCATCTGGATCGAAGAAATTATAGATATGGTTGAAAATGAGGCATCCTGTGAGCTATTTGGCCTGCTTAAACGGCCGGATGAGAAACAGGTTACCGAGCGCGCCTATGATAATCCAAAATTTGTGGAAGACATGGTGCGGGATGTCGCCGCACGTCTTAATAGTGAAGATCGCATCAGTGCTTACGTGGTGGAATCCGAAAACTTTGAATCCATCCACAACCACTCTGCCTACGCCCTGATCGAAAAGGACAAGGAACTGGGCTAATAACTGGACGGGTGCTAACTTAAAGGCACCCGCTAACCCTACCACTTCTTCTCCAGCATTAATAACTGGCCGTCACGTTTCATGTCGACACGATTCAGAAAAGACATACCTAATAACGCCGTAGTAGGAAAATCGCCTTCCAGCACGGCTGCCTCAACATTATTGACCACAATATCGCCAATCTGCACGCTGTCCAGTTTCAGTTTGTATATCTTGGCATAGCCACTGGCGGTTGAGGAATAACCTTCTTCACCTTCATAGCGAAAGTTAATACCCAATTTGCGCGCCTGATTGGCATTCAGAGCAATAGAAGAAGCTCCGGTATCAACCAGGAACTCCACCGGTTGACGGTTAATAAACCCGGGAACTTTATACATACCATTTATTGGACGAATAATAGCACCGGATTTTTCAGGTGCGGAAAATGATGAACTAATATGGCTTCCCAAACCATAGTTTTCGCGCTTACCATCGATCTCCAGCACGGCCTGTTCACTATTAGCCTCGATGAGTTTTATACCCTGCGGTGACGTCTCACCAAGGCGCAGCTTGTACTGCACGCCGTCTACCCGCAAGATGGCCATATCCTTGAACAGGCCGAGCACTAAAATATCGGCAGCCTGGATTAGCCCCGTTAGCAGGCAAGACACAACTATAAGGATAAAACGTCGCATGCCATTCCCGGTTTAGCGGCGAACGCGATAGCGCTCCCCTTGCGCCTGTTGCAGGTTAACTTTGAGACGCTCTTTATTCCAGCCATGTACTTTATCGTGAGCCTCAACAAATACCGTATTCACCTCGACCGGTATTTTTATGCCGGACAAATTGCGGGTGAAGGGTTGTTCATTTACATGGGGATGATAGAGGGTGCGATGTCCCAACACCTTGCCTTCAACGGTCACTACGCGCCAACCGTCGGCATAATGGTCCCAGCCGGTATCCGCGTGTTGCAAAGTCACTGATACCGTCCAGCTTGTCGCGTTTTGTTCAAATTCAGCATGACGTATCACGGCTTGATCAGCAAATACTAACCCAGGCAACAGGATCATTAACAACAGGCCATATTTTTTCATAACATATTCTCAAATATATAAATGATAGCCTGTAAACTCAAAGCCGCATACACGGCCGCGCCCACATCATCCAGCATGATCCCCAGGCCACCACCCACGCGGCGATCCAGGATTCGAACCGGCCAGGGCTTCCAGACATCAAAAAGGCGAAACAGAAAAAACCCGACGATCACCCAGCGCCAATCAAAAGGTACTGCCGTCATGGTAAGCAGGTAACCGACAACTTCATCCCAGACAATCGCGGAATGATCGTGAGCACCCAGTTTATCCGTCGTTTGCTGGCACAGATAGATGCCGACAATGAATAACACCACGACTATCCCAAGATAGAATGCCAGTGGTAATGGTGCCATTAACCAGAATATCGGAATTGCCGCCAGGGTACCGGCTGTTCCCGGCGCATAGGGTGACAAACCGGAACCGAATCCCAGACTTAGAAAGTGCCCGGGATGGCGTAACAGGGCTGCATCAACACGGTTACGCTTTAACAAACTCATTAAACTCATTATCTATCCTTGGCAAAATGGGTATAACCACGAGTACCTATCTCAACAACCTGTCCCGCTGCATCCAGACAACGTAATTCTTTGGTGTCGCTGACTTGTCCAATCTCGGTGAATTGAAACTGATTCTCTGCGGCAATTTGTTCCAGACGTTGCAGTTTATCAGGCGCTACGCAAAAACACAGTTCATAGTCATCACCACCACTAAGCAGTGAATTTCTTATGTCTGGATATCGATTCAATAATTGCCGGGCTTTTGTCGAGTACGGGATTTGCGGCAAATAAATCTCGGCACCGACGTCACTGGCATCAAGCATATGCTGCAGGTCAGCCAGCAGCCCATCGGAAATATCGATGGCACAACTGGCAATACCGCCTAAGGCGCGCCCTTCCTCAATACGTGGTTGAGGTTGGTTCAGGCGTTTGAGCAGTCCAGGATAGTTCTGCGCTGGTACCGGCAACTGACCCGTCAGAAGCTGCAAAGCCAATGTGGCATCACCCAGCGAACCGGTCACAAATACCCGATCCCCTGGACCGGCACCGGCACGTAACAAGGCCTGGCCAGTTGGAACATAACCGGCAATCTGCACCGTAACGGTTAAGGGGCCACGTGTGGTATCACCTCCCACCAATGAAAGCCCGTACTGATTCGCCAGGTCAAACAGGCCACGACTGAATTCTGTCAACCAGGCTTCTGATGATTCAGGGAGTGTTAACGCCAGAGTGAACCAGGCTGGCTCGGCGCCCATGGCCGCCAGGTCACTGAGATTAACGGCCAGAGCTTTCCAGCCAATGCCATAAGGTAATGTGTTCGCGGGGAAATGCACCCCTTGCACCAGCGTATCAATGGCAATAACCAGTTGTTGCCCGGCAGGAGGATTTAACAGTGCTGCATCATCCCCAATACCCAGAACAACATCTGAGCGCGGCTGGCCTTCTCGGCTGAAGTAACGTTGGATGAGTTCAAATTCCGTAACCGGCATGGGAATCCCGACACGGTTTAATTATTAAAGATGAGCCTGGACTTCAACGGTACGCAGGCTTGCCGCTAACCGATCCATAATCCCATTCACGAAACGGTGGCCCTGATCAGCACCAAACATCTTGGCCAGTTCAACCGCTTCATTGATGACAACCCGGTAGGGGATTTCAGGGTGATAAATCAGTTCATAGCTCCCCAGCCGTAATACGGCTAATTCAACCAGATCGACTTCAGCCAGGGGACGTGAGATAAGTGGCGCAATATGACTGTCCAGCTCCTCAGAATGTAACGGGATCTTGCTTATGAGCTCGCGGAAATAGGCAACATCAACCTTGTCCGTTTCCTTTTCGATTAAATACTGCGTTTCAATCTCCGACGGTTTGTTGTCGGAAACCTGCCATTCATACAAACCTTGCATGGCAAGTCGACGGGCACGGGTACGGGAACTGGTTTTCATATGTTTGTGTCAGTGAATATTGTCAGTCAATAGACTTTAATAGATTTACCATTTCAATCACTGAAAGAGTGGCTTCTGCACCCTTGTTGCCGGCCTTGGTGCCGGCACGCTCAATTGCCTGCTCAATGGTATCGACGGTCAGTACACCAAAGGCAACCGGAATTTCGTGCTGTAACATCACCGTAGCCATGCCCTTGACACATTCACCGGCAACATATTCGAAATGCGGAGTTCCGCCACGAATCACCGCCCCCAGGGCGATGATGCCGTCATATTTATTAGCACTCGCCATCTTTTTAATCGCCAGTGGTAGTTCATAAGCACCTGGTACGCGTATGATTTCAATGTCACTTTCTTCAGCACCATGCCTTTTAAGCGTATCCAGCGCACCTTCCAACAGGCTTTCAACAATAAAACTATTGAAGCGCGCTACGGCGATACCAAAGCGGGCACTTTTGATTACCAAATCACCTTCTATCGTTTTTATCTTGTCCATCGTCTTTACCTTGTTCTGTTCTCACTCAGTATAAACTAGCTTACGCTATATTTTTGAGACTTCGATCTAGTCATGCACATACTCGACAACTTCGAGACCAAAGCCCGACAGGCCATGTAATTTCTTTGGCGCACTCAGGACACGCATTTTATGTACTCCCAGATCCGTGAGGATTTGAGCACCAATACCGAAAGTTCGCAGATCACTGCTTGATTCAGGGCTCGGTTGATCAATCCCATCGTCTTGTTCGGCATAATATCGAATGCAATTGATTATCACATCAGACTCATCCGCCAAACGCAGGATTATAGCTACACCCTGACCTTCCTTGGCAATACGTTCCAGCGCATCCCGCAAGGGCCAACCACAATCATGGCGTTGGCTGCCGAAAATATCACACAGGCTGTTTTCCACATGCACCCGTACCAGTGCAGGTTTACCGGGTTCCAGGTCGCCTTTCACCAGTGCAAGATGGACCTGGTTATCGATCACATTACGATAGGCATGTAATTTAAATTCACCAAATTCAGTGGGCATGCGGGAGGTTGCCACCCGTTCAACGGTTTTTTCATTGAGCATACGATACTCGATGAGGTCCGCAATGGTGCCTATCTTGATATTATGTTCCGCCGCGAATTTCTCCAGGTCCGGACGCCGCGCCATACTGCCATCTTCGTTGAGAATCTCGACAATCACCGATGCTGGTTCCAGACCCGCCATGCGGGCCAAATCACTACCGGCCTCGGTATGGCCCGCACGGGTCAACACCCCACCTGGCTGAGCCATCAAAGGAAAAATATGGCCAGGTTGTACCAGATCGGATGCCTTGGCGTCGGTAGCCACTGCTGTTCTGACGGTTACCGCTCTATCCGCGGCTGAAATGCCCGTAGTCACTCCATCGGCGGCTTCGATCGAGACGGTAAAATTTGTTGTATGGCGCTCATTGTTATGGCTTACCATCATCGGCAACCGCAGGCGCTCACAACGCTCCTTGTTAAGCGTCAGACAAATCAAGCCGCGACCATAACGCGCCATGAAGTTAATATCTTCAGCCCGCACCCGCTCTGCAGCCATAATCAGGTCACCTTCGTTTTCACGATCCTCATCATCCATCAGGATGACCATCTTGCCCTGACGGATATCTTCAATAATTTCTTTGCTACTGTTTAGCGCCATAAACTTAAAGTTCCTGCTTCGTCGTCACTGTTTACGGGTTCCTGATAAATCCGTATTCCTGTAATTTTTCCAGGCTAATCCCACCACCCTGTTTATCGGTAGCATTGTCTCCCAACAACAGGCGTTCGAGATAACGGGCTATGATATCAACTTCAAGGTTAATCTGCGTGCCGGGTTTAAATTCACTCATGGTTGTTTCAACCAGGGTGTGGGGCACAATATTCAGTTCAAACTCGGCGCCCTTCACATCATTCACGGTCAAACTGATCCCGTCGACACAAATCGAGCCCTTCTCCGCGATATAACGCGCCAATTCAGCGGGTGCCCTGATCACAAAGCGTTCGGAACGCCCATCCGACTGACGACTCACGACTTCACCAATACCGTCCACATGGCCGCTGACCAGATGCCCGCCCAGACGAGTCGTCGGTGTCAGGGCTTTTTCCAGATTCGCCCGGCTGCCTTTTTGCAAGCCTGCAAAGGTCGTGCGGCTCAAGGTCTCGCCGGACACATCCGCCCAGAAACCATCACCGGGCAAATCAACCGCCGTCAGACACACTCCATTAACTGCAATACTGTCACCTAACTGCACATCGGCCAGATCCAGCTTGCCAGTCTGGACACGAACCCGTACGTCTTCACCTTTTGGTTCCAGCGCGGCGATAGTGCCAATGGCCTGAATAATTCCGGTAAACATAATTCCAGTTCCAATACTCAAGTTATCAGGCGCGGTTCACCGTTGCGGTGATTCGCCAATCCTGACCGACGGCCCGAATGTCGGAGATATATAACTCAACTTTTTGATCCATGCTGTCCATCCCCGGCAACCGAAACAAACCCCGCGCGCTGTCGCCCATCAGAATAGGCGCCATATAAATAACCAGTTCATCAATCAAGCCGGCCTTGAGCATTGCGCCACTCAGCGTGGCGCCCGTTTCAACCAGGACTTCGTTAACTTCCATTTCACCCAACGTATCGAGCACAGCTTGCATATCCACCGTATCACTACAAAAGGGCAAACAAACCACTTCGGCCCCGGCATGTTCCAGAGCTTCCCTGGCCGCCTCATCTTCGCTGCAGGTCATCACCATGGTACGGCCCGGTTGCTGTAATATCCGTGCATTCGTCGGCGTACTCAAATGCGTATCAAGCACCACGCGTAACGGTTGCCGCTCAATGTCATCCAGGCGAACCGTCAGGTTTGGATCGTCCGCCAGAACAGTACCCACACCGGTGACAATCGCAGAGCTGCGCGCGCGTAAACGATGTACATCCGCCCGTGCCGCTTCGGAGGTGATCCACTTGCTTTCGCCAGACGCCATCGCCGTGCGACCATCCAGGCTCATCGCCAATTTGTTACGGACATATGGCCGCCCGGTTTGCATACGTTTGATGAAGCCGGGATTCAGAGCACGCGCCTGCGTTTCCATGATGCCCACCTCAGTTTCGATACCGGCTTCGCGTAATTGCTGCAATCCCTGGCCGGCAACGCGGGAGTGCGGATCCTGCATTGCCACGACCACCCGTGACACCTTCGCGTTTACCAGTGCGTCACTGCAAGGCGGTGTTTTGCCATGGTGAAAACAGGGTTCCAGCGTGACATAAACCGTGGCGCCTCGAGCTTTATCTCCCGCTTGTTGCATGGCATGAATTTCCGCATGCGACTCGCCGCTACGCACATGCCAGCCTTCACCAACAATTTCCCCGTCATTGACAATCACACAACCGACCCGCGGATTTGGATCGGTGGTATAAAGGCCCTTCTGTGCCAGTTGCAAGGCGCGGGCCATATAGGTGAAATCTGCTGGAGTTGGTTGCATCGTTTTAGTCGTCATCCGGCAACAGTGAACGCTGTTGTTTCTTTTCTTCCGGTGAAGGAATATTTTTTAGTTTATCGATTTCTTCCTGAAACGCACTGACATCTTCAAAACTACGATACACCGAGGCAAATCTTACATAAGCCACTTGATCCAGGTCGCGTAATTCATCCATTACCCAGTCACCCAACTTACGAGACGGGATCTCACGCTCACCGCTCGCTCGCATACGTTTCATCACCCGGTTGACAGCCTCTTCTATTTCTTCAGTATTCACCGGTCTTTTTTCCAACGCGCGTAACATACCGGTACGCAATTTCTCTTCATTAAACGGCTCGCGTCGACCATCGCTTTTCATCAGCCGTGGCATGACCAGTTCGGCGGTTTCAAATGTCGTAAAACGCTCGTTGCAGGTCAGGCATTCACGCCGGCGACGCACCTGCGCGCCTTCACTGGCAAGACGTGAATCGATGACCTTGGTATCTTCCGCGCCGCAGAATGGACAATGCATAGAATCAGTGACGAGGGACGAGTGACGAGTATCGAGGAAAACCAGTAATGAACACTCTAAGTGCTTCTTCTGGCTCGTTATCCCGTCGATGTTCAATCAACACTGAACCCATTAACTTGGTCCATGAAACCATTGTTTTACTCGTCACTCGTCCCTCGTTCCTCGTCACTTTAGTTTTGATATACCGGCAAACGTTTGCAGATTTCCAGAACCCGGACCTTCACCGTGTCAATCACAGCCTGCTCTCCCCCGGCATCAATGATGTCGCACATCCAGCCTGCCAGTTCTCGAGCCTCCTCTTCATTAAAGCCACGGGTCGTCATTGCCGGCGTGCCGATCCGAATGCCGCTGGTGACAAACGGTGACTGTGGATCGTTGGGTACCGCATTCATATTGACGGTGATATTGGCCGCGCCCAGCCAGGCATCAACGGCTTTACCGGTCAGTCCCTGTTCAATGAAACTCACCAGGAACAGATGGTCATCGGTACCGCCTGATACCACGTCAAAGCCTCGATCCTTGAAGACGTCCGCCATGGCTCTCGCGTTGTTCAGGACCTGTTGCTGATACGTCTTGAATTCCGGTTGCAAGGCCTCCTTGAACGCCACGGCCTTGGCGGCAATGACATGCATCAATGGCCCACCCTGGGTACCGGGGAACACCAGGGAGTTAAGCTTCTTCTCAATTTCAGGATTGGCCCTGGCGAGAATAATGCCGCCTCGCGGACCGCGCAGGGTTTTGTGTGTCGTAGAGGTAGTGACGTCAGCAATATTTACCGGGCTGGGATAAATACCGGCCGCAATCAAACCGGCAACATGCGCCATATCGACAAACAAAAACGCCCCCACCTTGTCGGCTATATCACGGAAGCGTTGCCAGTCCGCCACACGCGAATAGGCACTGAAGCCGGCGACGATCATTTTCGGTTTATGTTCCAATGCCAGCGCTTCCACCTGCTCATAATCGATCTCACCGGTGGCCTCGTTCAGGCCGTACTGCACAGCATTGAATAACTTGCCGGAGAAATTGACCTTGGCACCGTGGGTTAAATGGCCGCCATGTGCCAGGCTCATGCCGAGAATGGTATCGCCCGGTTGCAACAAGGCCAGGTACACGGCGGCATTGGCCTGGGAGCCGGAATGGGGTTGCACATTGGCATAGTCCGCCTGAAATAATTCCTTCACCCGGTCTATCGCCAGTTGTTCGGCGACATCCACGTACTCACAGCCACCGTAATAACGCTTTCCCGGGTAGCCTTCCGCATACTTGTTGGTCAGGACCGAACCCTGCGCCTGCATCACCCGGGGACTGGTGTAATTCTCCGAAGCAATCAGTTCAATGTGCTCCTCCTGCCGACGCACCTCGTTTTGCATCGCGTTCCAGAGTTCTTCGTCAAAGTCGGCAATTTTCATCTCTTTACTGAACATGGCTATCCTCTGCGGAAATTTATTCATTTATTAATCATGTACTTACGGGCGAATAACCCGTACGCCTCACGGGTCATCAGCCCGTTAAAAGGCCGTAAAGCTTAACCGATCCGGCCTGATTTTGCATTGGATTTTAAGGGCTTACACAATAAGGGGGGAATGGTGTGAAACACGTATTCGCATTTCGGCAAGCAAAAATTTTGTCGCAAAAATGGTACAGAGAATCCCGGAATAAGGCTGAAGGGGTGATAAAAATAACCCCCGCAAAATTTGCGGGGGGTTAAATATTGGTACGTGGAGGAGGTACCAACAAACTGGTTAAATTTCGTTAATTAGTCGCTGAGTTCACCGCCGGCACCCAGGGTCAGGGTTTCTTCAATCGCTGTCGGGGCGCACATGATGGAGGCAAAACTGTTACTGCCCATCATCTTCAGATCCGGGAAGCTGATCGCAATCCGGAATTCGGCCGGCAAGACATAAGCATACTTGCCCTTCACAACAATATCATACGGCAGGTGACCCGCGGACTTGATGTCCCTGAAGTCGATGCGCTCCATGATGTACTTGTCACCGGCACATTCCACTTTGGCTTTGTCGGTAATCGCGACACCGAACAGAGTCGCTTCCTTACCCGGCAGGTCGACACGGTAGACTTTTTTCGCTCCACCCTTGCCGGCACCCAGTGCTGCTTCAACACCTTTCACCGCCGCGTCATAACTTCGGTAACTTGCCACTTCCAGGCGATCATAGAAATACGGCATTAACCACTTGTACTGGTAGTCGCGTAATTGATCCGCGGTCTTGCCTTTTTCCGAACCAAAAGACTTCTGCATACCCAGGGCCTTGTTCAGAGCCGCAGTCACATCAGCCAGGTCACCTTTCATGCGATAGGCATGGGCCATATAAGTCGGGTTGGTATAGGCGACCTGCATTTTACCATCCGCACCTTTGGAGACGGTCACACGTTGCGCTGCACCGTAGACACCGAAGTCGGTTTCAGCCGCGGCTTTCTTTAACTCAGCGTTGGTCACACCAATGATGGTCACATCCGCATAAGGTGAGTATTGACCCACAACTTCGAAACCACCGGCGGTGAGTTTCTGTTTGGTGGCAGAGACGACCGTGGCCATGTCGCCATTTTGCACCCCGGCCAGAAAAAACGGCTTGATCCCTTCCGCCGCCTGCACAGCATTGAGCAGCAACAATGACAAGGCCGCTGTCAGAACAAATCTGAGTTTCAACATTTCTCTTTCCTCTTGAAAATTCTTAATTCTTCAAAGAAAAAAGGGCCATGGAAAAACTCCATGGCCCTTTTTCTGGCAGTCACATCAAGAAATAAATTCCTGATTAACCCGACTTAGAACTTCAAACCCCAACTGGCGGTCAGTTCCCACTGGTTCATGTAGAGTTCGACATTCTGTGTGGCAGTACCTGAACCCGCAGCTAATGGATTGTTACCTGAGACTGTTGTTTCTGGCGCATACATGGCGGCAAACGTGATCTCATTATCAGTAGCCATGGTATAGGTAAAGCCACCCGTGATATGGGTTTCCATTACCCCCGGCGCGATAATGTTGAACAGCACTTCGCTGTTGGGAATCGGCTGATCCGTCATGCTGGCACCCACACGCCAGGTCCAGGTCGGGCTGGTGGCCCACTGGTAACCCAGCTTGTAGATCGTGATATCTTCCCAACCGAAACCGGCACCATCACTATTCCCGAGCTGGGATGTCAGCAAATTGGGAAGCAACGGATTGGAAATCGAATTGACTTCACTGTACTGGATGCCCTGAATATCAAAAACCAGCGTGCCCGTGCTGGTGATGTCCCAGGCCAGACCCAAGGTCCAGGTCGGCGGAACATCAAAGCCGCCCTGCTCGGCAAACAGGCCCGCGTAATCACTAAACTCATCCATGGACATTTTGGTTTGGTAGGACGCGGCCAGTGACAGGCCGGGGCTGACTTCACCCAACCAGCCAAGCTTGAGGCCATAACCCATTGAGGTATCCTTACCATTGTCAGTCAGTTTGGTTGGATCAGAGGAAAAACCAAACGTTCCAAATGTGCTCAGGCCTTTAGCCTCAAACGTCTGATAAGCCAGGATCGCGCTCACGCCCCAGGAATGCTTTTCGTTGATCTTGCGGGAGTAGCTGACATTGGTGAATAACTGTTCGAGATTTACCCCGGCGGTACCCCCATAGTAGGTACCCGGCGTCAGACCAGGAGGCGCAGGAGGTGAAGGAGGAACAAATGAATACTGACTGGCGTTATACTCGGTATTCATCCCGCCATTACCGTAAACGGTCACACCCACTGTGCTCTTTTCATTAATGACCCAGTTGTAGGCGAAATGCGGAATGAGGAAGAAATCATTGTCACTTTCGAAATCACCGGCTTCGAGAATAAAGCTATCAGCAACAGGAGCACCTACAGGCGGATCGGCTTTATACCCACGTTTACTCGGGCTGAAGATGGTCAAGCCCAGGTCCATACGTTTGCCCACTTTGACCATGCCGGCCGGGTTATCGGCGGCGATCATGGCATCCTGCGGCAGGGCGGAACCACCACCGCCCAGGGCTTTGCTCTTGGCGCTATAGCCGTGCGCAAAATAACCGTTGGTGGCAAAGGCACTCATCGGCGCAGCCAGACCGGCCGCCACTGCACAGGCAATCAGTTGTTTGGAAAATTTCATGTTTTGAACTCCCGTTGTCTGGAATAATTGT
>JAHEIJ010000044.1 GCA_024639445.1 Gammaproteobacteria bacterium | reverse complement strand
TCGTCTGCGGCAACACCTTTATCCTGAAAACCTCCGAGAAGGTGCCCTCAACCGTACTGCGCCTGGCCGAACTGTTGAGCGAAGCGGGTCTGCCGGATGGGGTAATGAACGTGGTGAACGGCGATAAAGAGGCGGTCGACACCCTGCTCACCCACCCCGAGGTGGCCGGGGTGAGCTTTGTCGGCTCCACACCGGTTGCCGAGTACATTTATCAGACTGCATCCAACCACGGGAAACGGGTACAGGCCCTGGGTGGCGCCAAGAACCACATGGTCATCATGCCGGACGCCGACATGGAACAGGCGACCGACGCCTTGATGGGAGCGGCCTACGGCTCTGCCGGCGAGCGCTGTATGGCGATTTCCGTTGCCGTTGCCGTCGGTGACGAAACCGCTGACGCCTTGATTAAACGCCTGGCACCCCGGGTGGAAAAACTGAAGGTCGCCCCAAGCACCGCCCCTGATGCCGAAATGGGCCCACTGGTCACCCGTGAACACCATGACAAGGTCAAAGGCTATGTTGACCTGGGGGTTGAAGAAGGCGCAAAACTGGTGGTCGACGGCCGCGATCTGACGATTGCAGGCTATGAAAACGGCTTCTTCCTTGGGGGTTGCCTGTTCGACAAAGTCACCACCGATATGCGTATCTACAAAGAGGAGATCTTCGGTCCGGTACTGTGCGTGGTTCGCGCCCCCGACTTTGAGACCGCGCTCAAGATGGTTAACGACCACGAATTTGGCAACGGCACCGCAATCTTTACCCGTGATGGCGACACCGCCCGCACCTACGCCTCACGAGTGCAAGTAGGCATGGTGGGCATTAACGTACCTATCCCGGTACCGATGGCATTCCACAGTTTCGGTGGATGGAAGCGCTCCCTGTTTGGTGACATTCACGTCCACGGCATGGAGGGCATCCACTTTTATACCAAGTTGAAGACCGTCACCTCACGCTGGCCCACCGGTATCCGCGCTGGCGCGGATTTTCATATGCCGACCATGAAATAATTCAAACATCCCAATTTAACGATCGAGAATAAAACTACGGAGAAGAGATCGCTATGAGCAAAATTGGATTCATCGGAGTAGGCATCATGGGCAGCCCCATGGCAGGACACCTGCAGACGGGAGGACATCAACTCTACCTGGTCAAACACCGTTCTCCCCTGCCCCAGGCACTGCTCGACGGCGGCGCGGTGGAATGTGGCTCTGCAAAAGAGGTGGCACAGCAGGCGGAGATCATCATTACCATCGTGCCCGACACGCCCCAGGTGCAACAAGCATTGTTTGGCGAAGAAGGTGTTGCCGCGGGATTGAGCCCCGGGAAAATGGTCATCGACATGAGCTCCATCTCACCCATGGAAACCAGGTCATTTGCATCCAGGATCAACGAACTGGGCTGCGACTACCTGGATGCGCCGGTATCCGGCGGTGAAGTGGGCGCCAAGGCGGCCTCCCTGACCATCATGGTGGGTGGTTCCGAATCCGCCTTCGAAAAGGCCAAACCCCTGTTCGAGCTGATGGGCCAGAATATCACCCTGGTTGGTGACAACGGCGCTGGCCAGACCTGCAAGGTGGCCAATCAGATCATCGTTGCCCTGACCATCGAGGCGGTGGGCGAAGCGCTTCTGTTCAGCTCCAAAGCCGGCGTCGACCCGGCCCGGGTAAGGCAGGCACTCATGGGTGGGTTCGCCGGCTCCAAAATCCTCGAGGTACACGGCGAGCGCATGATCAAGCGTACTTTCGACCCGGGATTCCGTATCGCCCTGCACCAGAAAGACCTCAACCTGGCACTGACGGGTGCGCGCGAAATGGGCCTGAGCCTGCCGAACACGGCCACCGCCCAGGAGCTGTTCAATGCCTGCAATAGCGATCTCGATCACTCTGCCCTGGTCAATGCGCTTGAGGCACTTGCCAACCATGAGGTGTCCTAGACCACATTCATTTCCTGCAAGAGACACGAAGAATCAGACCCCGGGAAGCCCGTATTTAATCCCCATAGAGGAGATCGAACATGCCAACCATTCACGCCACCGTGGAACAGCTGGATCACTCGGCCTCCCAGGGGCAAGCACGTGATCATGCGCTCATCATGGACCGCCCTGAAACCAAAGGCGGCCAGGACAAAGGGCCGATGGGCGGAGAAGCCCTGCTACTGGGGTTAGGAGGCTGTTTCATGAGTAACCTGTTGGCCGCCGCCAAAGCCAGGGATATCAAACTCAGCGACGCCAGGGCGGAAATTGCCGCCGAGCTTGCCGATGCCCCGAGCCGTTATACCGCTATACACATGAAGGTGACGGCCCAATGTGAACCTGCCGCTGAATTGGAAAAACTGGTGACCATTGCTGAACGTGGCTGCATTGTCGCAAATACGCTCGCCAAGGCAGTCAACCTCTCCATTGAATGCGGCTAAAGTGCCGCCCTCGTTCCAAGTATTGAAACTAACATTGCGCACTTCCTGAATGTTATCTAGCCAATGTGCACGGACTTTTGTTAGCCCGGATACAGGCGGGTATTATTTTTTCATCACAATGAATACCGATATCGCAACAATCACCATCCCCGTAACATTGAGAATCCCCAATGTTTCATTGAATAGAAAATAGGCCTCCAGAACTGTCAACGGCGGCACCAGGTAAAAGAGGCTGGACACCTTGTGTGCTTCGTTATTCTTGATCAGGTAATTCAGCAGCAGGATCGCGCCGATCGATAAGCCAAAGACCAGCCATAACAGCGCCAGGATTAACTGGACATCCCAGATGATATGACCAGTTTCGAAGAAAGCCGAACCTACAGCAAAAAATAAGGTTGCAGCCAGGTATTGAAAAAAGGCAATGCTCAGGACATCGGTATGGGCCGTAATTTTCTTCTGATAGATTGTCCCAACGGTAATTCCCAGCAAAGCCGCGGCCGCGGCGATGACAGCGCCAGCACCAAATCCATCCAACGATATCTGATTACTGAGCACCATTGAGATACCCACAAAACCGGTTGCGATTCCGATCCAATGTAGAAGGGGTATACGCCGCTTAAACACGAAAGGCGTTGCAAACGCGGTCAGCAGTGGTTGCAGCCCCACCAGTATGGCGCACACCCCTGCAGGCATACCGAGCTTGATTGCGGAAAACACCCCGCCCAGATAGGCTCCATGCACCAGCAGCCCACTGAACATGAGATGTAGCCTCTGGGGCCAGTTTGCTGGCAAAACGGGCTTGAAGTGCGCAAATAATAGCAGCAGAACAGCCAGGGCGATAACGAAGCGGACAAACAGGAGCGTAAAGGGCTCAACATAGGGAAGTGCATACTTTGCCCCAATAAAGCCTGTACTCCAGAGAAGTACAAAAACAAGGGGGGCAACTGACGCTATCAGTCTATTCTTCATCGCCTGGTTCGTGAGCCTGTCGAATCAGGCCGATGGATTTGAACCCATGCCGGGGATTCCCACCAAAGGAACCGTTAACAAGGAGGCCGTGACAAAAACCCTTACAAGGCAAACGGCGTCAAACCCTGCCTTCAGGTACCGGTGAAAGACAACCGGACGGTAAACTTACGTATGGTCAGGACCGGATTTTATCTCGTCAATAAAGCCCTTATAGGCCATGCCCAGAACAAGGATGACGATAATAGGAAATGCAATCGATTCCGTGTTTTCCCAGATTGAATGGCCCAATCCCCCAAGAAACAAGGTAATTAGAACCATGGCCAGCAGCCCACAAATAATGTTAATCATAATGCTCCGATGCCTCCAGTAATCTCTTCTTGATCATTCTCTTGCCTTTATGCTTCGACACGCTGCACCAGCCAATTCGCCGTCCGCAATAAGCGGGCATCATCATTCCTGGCTGCCGTCATCTGCACACCGATAGGCATGCCATTGGATCCCTGCAATATCGGCACTGAAATACTGGGCATCCCCAAGAAGGTCCAGGGTGTACAGAAAACGGGACTTCCCGTTGTTTCAAGCCCTGCCGGCGCCTCCCCTGTGGTAGCGGGAGTAATGATGGCGTCGTATTCCAAAAGAATTTCTTCAAGCGCGCTATTCAAAGCGGGGAACTGCTCCAGCGCATCATTGAAATCCACGGCCAGGCATTGCTGACCACGCTCAATCATCTCCCGCAAGGTCGCACTCAGACTCTCCTTGCCTCGTTCATACTCTAGCCGAAAACTCCTGGCCAGGTCGGCTTCCATGATAGTTCGATGCCAGTTAACTACGTTTTCCAACAAATCGGACAGATCCAGTTCTTCTACCCCGTCCCCGAGGAACTCCGTCAGTTCCGCGAATGCATCTTGAACATCCTTATCGGCCTGATCCCAGGCCGGTGTCTTGACGAAAGCAAGACGTGGCGGCACCAGTGGTTCCTCGGTTGCTGTGCCGATCAGCCTGGGTCGTGACCTTGGCCGCATGTCGGGATCCCGTTCATCGAAACTCATGAGTTGTTCAGCCAGCAGTGCTACATCTCCCACAGTGCGTCCAAAGACACCCACCTGATCCAGAGCCCGCGACTGTTGTAGTACACGGTACCTTGAAATCAGGCCATGGCTGGGTTTGTACCCATAGACCCCGCAATATGATGCCGGCCGGATGACAGATCCATTGGTCTGGGTGCCGATGGCCAAAGGCACCATCTGGGCAGCGACTGCCGCGGCGGAGCCGCTGGATGAACCGCCCGGGGTTCGCGCAGGATCATGCGGATTCCGGGTTTTGCCCGGCGCATAGACCGCCAACTCCGTGGTAATGGTCTTGCCCATAATGACAGCACCGGCCTCGCGCAAAAGGGCGACGGCAGTCGCATCATAGGCAGGCGTGCGGCCAGCATGGAGCGCGGTTCCATCTTCTGTCGGCATGTCCCTGGTATCGAAAATATCCTTGACGCCGACGGGGACTCCGTGAAGCGGCCCGACCGACATCCCACTGCGGCGGTGAAGATCGGCATCACGCGCCTGTTGCAGGGCGTACTCAGGATCCAGATGCGCCCAGGCACCCACAGTGTCTTCCAGGGTTGCGATACGATCCAGGCAAGCCTGCACCAACTCCTCCGATGTGGTTTCACCAGCTTGGATTGCCGCCGCAGCTTCTGCTGCACTCATCTCAAACAAATTCATCAATTCTTTCCACCACACAGCTTTAACACAACGGGATACAGTGCCGCTCATTTAGAGCGGCATATCCAGTTTCGACTAACCAAACAGGTATTTCGGGAGCCACAACACAATTTGCGGGAACTGGTACACCAGCACCATGGCAAACAGCACGATGGCCAGATAGGGCATGATGCCGCGGAATATTTCAATCAGTTCGACATCTTTCGACACACCCTTCAGATAATAGGCCGCCATCGCCATCGGTGGTGTCAGGAATGACGTCTGCAGATTGAGGGCCACCAGTACGCCGAAGAACAGCGGATCGACGCCAAAAGTCGCCAGCATGGGCAGGAAGATGGGCACGAAAATAATAATGATCTCGCTCCACTCCAGCGGCCAGCCCAGCAGGAAAATAATAACCTGGGCCAGGATCAGGAAGCCCACCGGACCGATATCCATTCCCAGAACCCAATGCTCAATGAGACTGTGGCCGCCAAGATAGGAAAAGACCGAGGCAAAGGTCCAGGAACCGACGAACAACCAGCAGACCATGGCCGAGGTCCGTGCCGTGAGATAGACCGCCTCTTTGAGGCGCTGCCAGGTCAGGGCCTTGTATATAGCCGCCAGGACCAGCCCACCAAGAGAGCCAACACCCGCGGCTTCCGCCGGTGTTGCGATGCCTGCCAGAATGGATCCCAGTACACCCATAATCAACACAAACAGGGGTACGAACGAAGTCAGCAACTGCAAGGCGATCATACCCAGTGAAGGCACATCCTTTTCCGCTGGCTTGGGTGCCAGTTTCGGATTGAAGGATGCGCGAGCCACCACGTAAACCATATACAGTCCAGCCAGAAGCATGCCCGGAAACAGGGCGGCCGCATAGAGACGCACCGGGGAGACCTGGGCGATTGCCGCATACACGATGAGCATAATACTTGGTGGAATCAGAATACCCAGTGTTCCACCGGCACAGATAACACCCGAAGCAAGTCGCTTGTCATAGCCGGCCTTGAGCATGGCGGGAAGCGCCAGCAACCCCATCAGGGTAACCACTGCGCCGATGATGCCCGAGGCGGTAGCGAAAATAGCACAGGTCGCGAGTGCGGCGACTGCCATGGAGCCGGGTACGTGCCGGGCGGCAAGCTGAATACTGAAAAACAGCCGATCGACGATATTGGCGCGCTCCACCACGTACCCCATAAACAGGAACAAGGGCACCGCCACCAGCACATCGTTAGACATGACCGAGAAGGTGTTCTGCACAAACAGGTCAAATATTCTGTTGTCGAAGATGGTCTGCATGCGCTCTGGATCGTAATAGGCGTAGTAACCGAACCCAAGCCCCATGGCAATCAGGGTAAACGCAATGGGAAATCCCAGCAGAACAATACAAATGAACAGGCCGAGCATCAGGATGGCGATTTGAGGATCAGTCATTTATTTTCCCCTCTATCGTTTTCATTCTGATTCGTCTTTGTTAAGTCTTCTTCGTGCAGTTTTTTCAAGTCAGCATGCATTTTGATCTTTTCTTCCTCTTCCTGCAGCAACCTCGCCTCATCCTCCTGTTGGTGCAGAAGCATGGTTTCTGTTTCCTCGACATCATGCAGGCGTGCCGGCCATTCACCGCTGCGCAGACACATGACACAGCGCACCGCTTCAGCTATGCCCTGCAGCAGGACCAGAAAACCGGCAACCGGGATCAAGGTTTTGAAGAAGTAGATCTGAACCCGGGCGGGGCTGCTCCAACTCACCTCTTTGTAGCGCCATGAATCGGCGGCAAAATCATAGCCGTACCAGATCAGCGCAAATACCCCGGGCAGGAGAAACAGGATGTAGAGCGCCAGGTCGATACCGGCCTGGCCTCTAGCCGGGAGAAGACGATGAAGCACATCCCCTCGAACATGACCGTTTCGCGACAGGGTGTACGCCCCCGCCATCATAAACAGAGCGCCATACATCTGAACGCTCATATCGAAGGCCCATGCAGTCGGCGAGTTAAGCACATAGCGAACAAACACTTCGTAACAGGTAGCGAAGGTCAGCACCATGATGCACCAGCCGAACGCTTTACCTACTGAGGCACTGAGCGTATCAACAAAATGCAGAAAGGGATTCATAACAACTTCCTGATAAAGGCTACACCGCAAGTAGTACTGAAGGGGCGACGCTGCCAGGCGGCGCCCCTTTCGGGTACGATTTACTGCTTATATCGAACTAATCTCATGCTTACACTGGATTACCGAAATAGTGCTTGTAAGCACCCTCATAGTCCGGCGCATTGGTGAGTTCGAATGAACCCACGCGTTTCATCCAGTCCTTTTGAGACGCAACGACTTTTGCGAAGAACGGGTCTTTCATGAACTTCGGCAGCACCTTGTCCCAGGCCTTGAGCTGCTCGTCCATGATCGACTGGGGAGTCCGGCGTACCGTAACCCCATGCTCCTTCTGCAGTGCAATCAGGTCGTTGGAGTAACGATGCTGAGCTTTCCAGGACATGTCCGCCGACGCCGCCTCTGCCGCATACTTGAGGATTGCCTTGTGCTCATCTGACAGGGACTTGAACTTCTTGGCGTTGAAGATAATCTCGAAAGACTCCTGGGACTGGTGGAAGCTGGCCAGGTAGTAGTTCTTGGCCACATCCTGCATACCGAAGTCCTTGTCCGAGGTCGGGTTATTGAATTCCGCCGCATCGATCAGACCACGTTCCATCGCCGGTTGAATTTCACCACCCGGCAGCTGCACGACCGACATGCCCATTTCCTGCATCACGTTGGCGGCAAGACCGACGGTGCGGTATTTCAGGCCCTTGATATCAGCTGCGGATTTGACCTCCTTGCGGAACCAACCCAGCGGCTGTGCCGGCATGGGACCGGAAAAGAAACCGACGATATCCAGTTTCAGGACATCGCGCATCAGCTCTTCGTAGAGTTGCTTACCGCCGCCGTAATGGATCCAGCCGAGCAGTTGGTTGGCCGTCCAGCCCCAGCAAGGGCCCGTGCCGAACAGCGAGGCGGCTGCATTTTTACTGTACCAGTAAGCGGTTACGTAATGGGCACCATCGATAACCCCTTTGTGAACGGCAGTCTGCATCTCTGCGGTTTTTACCACCGCGCCGACATCGAGATAATCAACCTTCAGGGAACCACCGGACATCTCATTGACGCGCTTCACGTAATCAACCGCATACTCTTTGAAGATGCCGCCACCCCAGGCCCCCTGGAGTTTCAATACGGTGGGTTTGGCTGCCGTCGCGATCATCGGGAAGCCGACTGCGGCCGTACCTGCTGCCGCAGCTAGACTGCCTTTCAGAAATTTACGCCGGTTGTTTGACTCTCCTGTCTCATCTGAGCTGACCACCTTGTCATTGTTCTTTTTTACATCATTCATGTTTTCTCCTCCTCTAGTGGTTTCTATATCGTAGTCTATATATTTAGTTTGTATCGACTTTGTATCGAACTAAATGCAATCTCCTTACTACTTCTCACTGAATTCGAAAAATAAACATAGTGACTTTGCGGCTATCCTGGATGCTGCAGCAAAGCTGTCGACGCGATTCAGGCCAACCTGTCGCGAGGCTCCCCCCCGGCGATAATTGCATCAAGATTATCCAGGGCTCTGAAGCCCATGGCATCGCGGGTTTCACGTGTCGCACTACCGATATGGGGCAACAGGAATGTATTTGGCAGTTCCTTATATCGGGGATCAATGTTTGGCTCATTGTTGAAGACATCGAGTCCGGCAGCAAACAGCTTGCCTGAGCGCAGGGCCTCGATAAGGGCCGCGTCGTCCACGACTGCGCCACGGGCGGTATTGACCACAATGGCACCATCCGGCAGCAACGCAATTCGCTCGGCATTGATCAGATGGTGGGTTTCAGGTGTGGCCGGACAATGGATCGAGAGAAAATCGCAATGGGGCAACAGCGCTTCAACGCTCTCGTGGTAGATGGCGCCTGCTTCCACGTCAGCAGACAACCTGTTGCGGTTGTAATAATGAATCTCCATGTCGAAACCCCGGGCCCGCTTGGCCATAATCTGACCAACCCTGCCCGCGCCCAGGATACCCAGGCGCTTGCCGGTAACCTGAATGCCCAGTTGATAGGTGGCACTCCAGTCAGCCCAGGTTTCGGTTCGTATCTCACGTTCACCCTCGTAAGCCCGCCGCGCTGCGCCAAGCAGACACAACATGGCAATTTCCGCCGTGGCATCGCTGAGTACTTCCGGGGTATTGGTAACGATGATGCCTCGGGCCTTGGCGGCATCAAGATCGATATGATCATATCCCACAGAGAAACTGCAGATGGCGCGAATACTGTCCGGTAAGCGTTGAATGACCTCAGCAGTGAGTTTCTCCGTGTGGCACGGAATAATTGCATCGGCACCTGCTGCAAGATCGATAAGCTCTTCGTTGGTATAAACCTTATCTTCTTTGTTGAAACGGGCATCGTAATCCCGTGCCAGACGCGCCTCCACCGCCTGAGGAAGCTTACGGGTTACGAATACAACAGCTTTATCACTCATGGAATTGTGTTGTCCTTCAGGAAATCGTAAACACTATTTTCTTATTTTGTTAGCGTCGGGTTTATATATACATCGAGCTGGACACACCCGCTCACATCAAAAAACCACACTATCAATATTTATTTTCAGGATCTGTTTCATAACCAAGCGGTATTATTGGTCCTCTATGTGTTTGGTGAAATAACCGAACATAAAGTAATTATTGATTATGTCCATTACCATACCTAATGGGCTAATGTTCCACAATACACTATCGTTTTACATTAGGAAATGTGGTGAAACAACTACATCGGAAGCCTACCGGTCATTCGATATCTGGCTCAGTTCATCGGACTTTACTAATATAAACACTCCATTGACACCCGCTTGAGTATTAGCCGGTTTTAATGAAAGGACTAAAAATGAGCGAACTTACGCTGAAACAGGCCAACCAGTTGATCGAAGCGGCTCTTTCCATGGCACGCCAGATGGACCTTCCCCCAGTCGCAGTTGCTGTACTCGACACTGGCGGGCATCTCAAGGTATTGCAACGGGAAGATGGCGTTTCCTTCCTGAGAGTTCAGATTTGCCAGGCCAAAGCCTGGGGGGCACTGGGACTTGCCACGGACTCACGCCATATTGCGAAACGTTATGAGCAGGACAATCTTCAACAGGGTTTTATCAATGCGCTCAACGCCATGTCCGGTGGCCGGTTGATCCCCCTGCCCGGAGGCGTATTGATACATGATGAATCGGGGCAGATTAAAGGCGCAGTGGGCGTGGCCGGGGCGGCGTCCGATAAAGACGAAGCCTGTGCCGTGGCGGGCATCGAGGCCATCGCAATGAAAGCTGATTTAAAATAGATAAAGTATATTGCATGAACCAGGTGGTTCCATCGTGGCGAAACGCCCGGAAGAAGTCTGCTCAAAACTATATTCAACCGCTCGCAACAATATCACGCAATCCCTGACGCTTAACACTGCTAACTGCAGAGAGACTTAATGCACTCAACGACATACCCACCCTTGCGGCTATCCTGGATGATCTGGGGGCTGGGGGCCATGTTCTATGTGATCGGTTTCTATCAGCGGGTCGCCCCGGGCGTGATGACGGTAGAACTGATGTCCGATTTCGGACTAACCGCTGTCGCTTTGGGGAATCTGTCCGCCTTCTATTTCTACAGCTATGTCGCGATGCAGATACCTACCGGTCTGCTCGCCGATCACTGGGGTCCGCGACGCCTGTTGACACTGGGCGCCGCAGTCGCCGGCCTCGGTACGTTTGCGTTTGCCCTCGCACCTGACGTTGGGTGGGCCAACTTCGGCCGCCTCCTGATAGGTGGGTCGGTGGCGGTTGCCTTTGTCGGCATGCTTAAGCTTGCGGCACACTGGCTGCCACCCAGGCAGTATGCCCTCGCCTCGGGTATGGCACTTTTCTGCGGTGTCATGGGCGCGGTTTTCGCTGGCGTTCCTTTACGTTTGCTGGTCGATGCTTTCGGCTGGCGCCCGGTTATGATGGTCTCCGCCGTCGTGACATGTGCCGTGGCGGTTGGAATCTGGTGGCTGGTACGTGACGACCCGAAGGACAAGGGCTACGCCACTTATGCATTCACTCACGCCGATGATGACACCCGGATTCCCCATAGTGTACTGGCCGGTATCCGCGAGGTATTCTGCTACCGCAACACCTGGCTTCTTTATCTGATTCCAGGGGCAGTCGTTGGCAGTGTGCTCACCTTTGCCGGTCTCTGGGGTGTCCCCTACCTGACCACCCACTATGGCATGGAGAAGACCATGGCCGCTGCGGCATGTTCGGCACTGCTGATTGCCTGGGCGGTTGGTGGCCCGACCTTCGGCTGGCTGTCCGATCACCTTGGTCACCGCAAACCGTTATATGCCCTCGGGTGTCTGGTCCAGCTTGCTGGTTGGGGCGCGATTCTGCTGCTACCGGCTCTTCCCATCTGGTTACTGGTATTGCTGCTGATCCTGGTCGGCTTTTTCTCAGGCAACATGATCATCGGCTTTGCCTTCGCCAAAGAGTCTGCTCCGGCCCAACTGGCGGGTACGGCCGCCGGTGTGGTCAACATGGGGGTAATGATGGGCCCCATGCTGCTGCAGCCGGGCGTGGGTTGGATGCTGGATCAGCACTGGCAGGGAGAGATGGCCGAGGGTGTGCGGGTCTATGGTCTCGAGGCCTATCGAAGCGGCTTTGGTCTCATGCTGGCCTGGCTCGCCCTTGCCATGCTGCTCATCCTGTTCACACGAGAAACCCACTGCAAACATCTAACATGAACAACACGTTTTGATTCTTGGGAGCGAGTACAAGGGAAATGGTGGGCCGTATAGGAATCGAACCTATAACCAATGGATTAAGAGTCCACTGCTCTACCAATTGAGCTAACGGCCCCGGTTTTGAGGCGCGCTATTGAAGCACGCTGGCCGGTACTTTGGCAAGCCGACGGCATGAAAGATGGGGTGGCTGATGGGAC
>JAHEIJ010000256.1 GCA_024639445.1 Gammaproteobacteria bacterium | reverse complement strand
AAAGCCGGTACCCGTCCCTCAGTCAATGCCGCAGCCTCGATTTCAAACACATAGGCCCGTTGTGAGAGCCCCAGCGCCTGCTCTACCGAGGGATGCAGCGCACCTAGCCAGCCAACAGCCCGCTCATGCCGGTAAATCGCCGTACTCTGTCCCGGGTGTAACACCGGATTCGGCTCAAGCTGAAAACGAAACTCCGTGGCAAGCCCGGTGAGGTCCAGCAGGCTTTCCAGGTGCCCTTTGATATCAAAGAAATCAACGGACTCGGATTCCATGTCCCAGTGGGCGGGATTACGGCTTCCCGTCAACACCCCGGCGACCATCATTTCTTGTTTTATTTCAGAATCTTGCTTAAGAAACTTCAGACCGCACTCGAATAAGGATAACCGATTTTGCTGACGATTCAAGTTATATTGCATTGCCTGAATCAATCCGGGCCATAAACTGGTCCGCATCACCCCCATATCGGCGGAAATCGGGTTAGCCAGCGCAATCGCTTCCTGCTGGGGATCCAGCAGCTGTTGCAGTTTCGGGTCCACAAAACTGTAGGTGATGGCCTCGGCATAACCCAGATCCACCAGCATTTGCTTAATGCGGTCCAGCTCAACCCGTCCTTCAGGTCGCGCCGGCATCTGCAAATGCACACTGGGGGTACTGCTGGGCAAGTTATCGTAGCCGTAAATACGTCCGATTTCTTCAATCAGATCTTCTTCGATACTCAGGTCGAAACGAAATGCCGGCGGTGTGACCTGCCAGGCCGCTTTATTACGTTTAACCACCATACCAAGCCGGGAGAGTATCCCAGAGACGGTATCAGATGGAATACTGGCACCTAATACGCGCGAAATTCGTGCTTCACGCAAAGTGATATTGGCTCTGACAGGCACTTGACCGGCGGCGGTGACCTCGATGACAGGCCCCGCTTTTCCCCCCACAATTTCCACCAGCAGCTGGGTAGCCCGCTCCATGGCGCGACCCTGCAAATCCGGCGCCACACCCCGCTCGAACCGATGGGATGAATCCGTGTGCAGGCCATAACCCCGTGCCCGTCCGGCGATCGCCAGCGGGTTAAAATAGGCACTTTCGAGAAAAATATCTTGCGTTTGGTCGGAAACCGCCGACGCGGCACCCCCCATGATGCCCGCCATCGCAACCGGCGTGGACTCGTCGGCGATCACCAGGGTACCGGCTTCCAGTTCCATGATTTGCTCATCCAACAGGGTCACTTTCTCCCCCGCTACCGCATGGCGAACGTGAATCCCGCCCTGCAGCTTGCCGAGATCAAAGGCGTGCATCGGTTGACCCAGTTCCAGCAGCACATAATTGGTCACATCCACCACGGGACCCAGACTGCGTAGCCCGCTGCGTCGCAGGCGTTCCTGTATCCATTGGGGCGTTTGGGCGGCCGGGTCGATGCCGCGGATCACACGTCCGACGTAGTGGGGACAATCCTCTTCCGCTTCCAGGGTCACGGGGAAAGTGTCGTCGATCACCGCGGGCTGTGCCGGCATGTCAGGGGCGGAAGCTTCCATCTCATTCAGCACGCCCACCTCCCGGGCAATGCCCGCCAGACTCAGGCAGTCACCCCGGTTCGGAGTCAGCCCAAGTTCAATACTGTGATCATCCAATTGCAGATAGGCACGCATGTCCTCGCCCACTGGCGCATCCGCCGGGAGTTCCATCAAGCCTTCGGCCTGTTCACTGAGGCCCAGTTCCTTGCTGGAACACAGCATGCCGTGTGACGGCACACCCCGCAGCTTGGATTTCTTGATCTTAAAATCCCCAGGCAAGATCGCACCCACCAATGCCACCGGAGCACTTAATCCCTCGCGCACATTGGCTGCCCCACAGACAATATTTAACGGCGCTTTGGCGCCCACGTTCACCAGGCAAACGCGCAATTTGTCCGCATCGGGATGAGGTGCGACTTTAAGCACCTCGCCCACCACCACCTTGCTGAAGTCACCGGCAACCGGATCAACCGCTTCGACTTCCAAACCGGCCATTGTCAACTGATGGGCCAACGCCTCGGTGGAAATCGCGGGATTGACCCACTCTCTTAACCACTGCTCACTAAATTTCATTGTTCATATCGCGTATTTTGATTTTTAACATTAAACCGGCACCACTTTGCTTGTGCCGACCTAGAGATGAGGGTTATTGGATTTTCCTCATCCCTCGTAACTTGTCCCTGCTTTCATCCAAATTGTTTTAAAAACCGCAAATCGTTTTCAAAGAACAAGCGAAGATCGTTGACGCCATAGCGCAACATGGCCAGGCGTTCGACGCCCATACCAAAGGCAAAGCCGGTATACGTCTCGGTATCGATATCCACGTGCTTGAAGACATTGGGATGCACCATGCCGCAACCCAGCACTTCCAGCCAGCCGGTATGGCTGCATACCCGACAGCCTTCCCCGCCACACATCACACACTGAATATCGGTTTCGGCTGACGGCTCGGTAAAGGGGAAATAGGATGGCCGGAAACGAACCACCAAGTCCTCGTTCTCAAAGAAACTCTGCAGGAAATCGATGAGGATCGCTTTGAGATCGGTAAAGGTCACCTGCTCATCCACCATCAAACCTTCGACTTGATGAAACATGGGCGTATGGGTCAAGTCGGAATCACAGCGATACACCCGCCCCGGGGCGATAACACGCAGAGGCGGTTTATGCTGTTGCATCACTCGCACCTGCACCGGCGAAGAATGGGTCCGTAACAAGCTGCCATCCGGAAAATAAAATGTATCATGCATGGCGCGCGCCGGATGCGATTCGGGAATATTGAGCGCTTCGAAATTATGAAAGTCATCCTCAATTTCCGGACCTTCCGCTACACTGAAACCCATCTGGGCGAACAGATCATCGATCCGCTGCATGGTGCGCGTCACCGGGTGTAAACTGCCCACCGGGGTATGACGGCCCGGTAAAGTGACATCGACCTTTTCGCCAACCAGTCTGGCTTCCAGCACTGCATTCTTCAGCACCTCGCGCCGCACCTCGATGGCCTGCTGCACCGTTTGTTTGGCCTGATTAATCGCCTGCCCGGCCTTGGGTCGCTCTTCGGCGGACAACTTGCCCAGCGATTTCATACGCTCGGTGAGATGGCCTTTCTTGCCGAGATAATCCACCCGGACCTGTTCCAGTGTCTGCAGATCGTCAGCCACGCTAATGACCTGTTCGGCTTCGCTTACCAGTTGATTGAGTTCCTGTTGCATGCTGTCGATTATTTTTGTTGGCTAGTAACAAAAAAGGGAAGGCCAATGACCTTCCCTTTTCCATTTTTTACTCACGTCAGCGGACTGACGCAAATGACTGATTATGACTGAATCAGTTGGACAGGTTGGCCTTGGCCTGTTCCGCCAGAGCGGTAAAGGTGGCCTTGTCAAACACAGCCAGATCAGCCAGAACCTTACGATCGATCTCGATCGAGGCCTTCTTCAGACCGTTAATCATACGGCTGTAGGTCAGGCCATTTTCACGGGCACCGGCATTAATACGGGCAATCCACAGGGCGCGGAACTGACGCTTGCGCTGCTTACGATCCCGATAGGCATACTGGCCCGCCTTGGTGACTGCCTCGGTGGCAACACGGAAAACGTTTTTCCGTCGGCCACTGTAACCCTTGGCTTGTTCAATTACTTTCTTGTGTTTGGCGCGTGCGGTAACACCGCGTTTTACTCTGGGCATAGTCGTTTACCTCATCCAGTTAGCTGTAGGGCATCATGCGGCGAAGCATGGATACATCTGCATCGGCCACTTGTTCGATGGCGCGCAG